>CAYXVM010000033.1:0-12423 GCA_964468465.1 uncultured Clostridium sp. | reverse complement strand
TGCGGCTGTCCGTGAAAACATATCAAATCCCACGGAACGCCGGGGACGGCGTTCCGAAAAATATGCACGGCTCACGGAAAAACCGTAGGGTTCGACGTCCTCGACGAACCAATTCGCCATAGGCAAATAATGAAAAATATTGCATTGGGACGATGTGGGCATCGTCCCCTACAAATTGAAAAACAAATCGTAGGGACAGCCCTTGCGGCTGTCCGTGAAAACATATCAAATCCCACGGAACGCCGGGGACGGCGTTCCCTACCGAACCAATCATTAAATCTGAACAATTCAGCCATTCTGAAAAAACATCATAAACCATCTGCAACACGGTAGGGGCGAACTGTGTTCGCCCGCCGGAAAACGCTTGGTATCAACGCAATTCCCTCGTAGGGAACGCTGTCCTCAGCGTTCCGAAAAAACGGCTCTGTTTTATCCGGGACGGGCGACCACACAGGGTCGCCCCTACCTTCATGTGCCGCAGGCACACATCATTTCTTCGTTAAAAAACAGGTCACAGTCAGAGCCTATCCGAACACCCTTCACTTCAAAACACAACAAACAAATCCGCCCCATCAATTTCTGATGAGGCGGACGGTTTTTATCTGAATGCGATATAAAAATATGTCGTTCCTGCTTCGTTGAGAAGCGGATAACAGCTTCGGGCGATTGACGATTCGCCGCTTCTGACCTTGAAGCCGTTTGATGAAAGCTCGATTCCGAGAGATGAGCCGTCTCTCAGCCCGACAGCGCTCAGAGCGTAATTTTTGCCTGCGGCATGGTTGACATACATCAGCGGCAGACCGTTGCCGATAACGATAACAACGCTCGGTGTAAAACCGAGAGAAAAGCTTTTTGTTGCTTCGCCAGTTCCGAAATATGTTCCGCAGACGAACGGCTCATGCAGAAAGGTCTGCTGTTCGGCGGAAAGATGAATGCTGCCGTCGTTAATGTGACTGCCGCAGAGAAGCTCCTTGCTGATGAATGACGGGAAGTCAATCGAACCGCTCTGAGCAGGGCAGAGCGATGCGTTGACCGTTGCCCATGCGCTGAGCACAAAGGCGTCGGTGTCTCTGTCGGCAACGATGCTTTCACAGCCCGATTCGAGAATATCAAGCCCGGAATCAAAGGTCAGGCAGTCGATAATGTCGGTGAACGCCGAGTGGCACGCTTCGCCGCCCGATGAAAACGGAGCGTGGATTGACAGACGAAGCCTGATTTTTGCCTGCCTGCAATATTCGTTTTCAACAAGCACGCCCTCGTCATTTTCGGTAAAAGAATCAACAATTTCCATGCTTCCTATGCCGACCGCAACGGTCGTGTGCCTGAGCGGAACGGCTTTTTTGATTGGCGGGAATTCGGTCAGAAATCTTATATCGGAAAGTTCGTCTCTGCCCTTAAGCCATGCAACGATGCTTGACGGCAGGGCGCTGATTTCGCTCATTTTTAATCATTCCTTTCAATCTGTTTCAACGATAACTCTGATTATCGCCCAGATATAGAATACCTCACTGCCCCTGTATACCTTTTCGGCTCTGTCGATTCGGTATTTTTCACCCATGCAGGAGATGTATTCGCCGTCAGCGGCGGCGGTCAGGTCAGGGTCGGGAGGGCCTATATAGAGATAATGTCCCTGCGAATTATATCCGATTTCGGTGTTGACTCCGTAGAGATACATTTTATTCTTATATCTCAGCGGGCTGATGAACGCTTTCATTTCATCGGTCGGCTCGCCCTGCGCCGAATGGAAGGCGCAGGGTCTGCCGTAGGCTTCAAAAATCGGTGTGATTTTCATATGCACACCTGCCTGAAAACGAATTCGTCATCGTTCAGCAAAGGCAGAGCAAGCAGGAGCGCTTCGCTTTTTTCTTTTTCCGCACGCTCCAGCAGAACCGACGGCGAAACGCTGACGGTGACATCGCCCGCCTTGAACGAGGTTACGCCCTGAGCGGAGTTGAGCTTTTTCAGGCAAAGGCGGTAGTTGACCGTTGCCGCCGCCGCATTGATAAGGCGGAAGTCGGAGAGATCCGCCTGAGGCCTGATTCTGTGCGAAAGCTCCTTTGCCGCCGCCGTGCAGAGAGGAACAAGCTCTGCGTCGCTCTCCTCGGGAGAATAAAGGTCACGCAAGGTTGAGAGAATGCTGAGGGTGTCAATCAATGCAAATCCCTCCGTCAGACGGAAAGCACCTTTGATGCTCCGTCAAAAATTTTTGCAAAGCCCGCCGTGCAGCTTATAACGGCTCTTTCAAGCTGGCGGTCGATGAGCTTGTCATATTCCGTCATTATTTCGCCCGCCTTGACCATTTCGAGGGCTGCGCTCTTGTCAAGACCGATGAGAGTGCCGCTTGAAACGGCGGGTGATTTGAGAAGCTTTGCGCCCAGGGGAGTTATCATGTCGCCCTTGCCGTGGAAGTTAAGCCCTGCGGCGGCGTCTCTGAACTGCTCCATGTTGAGAAGCTTCGCCATAACGGCAGGCTCGGCAATGACGGTGTTCAGCTCATAGGGGTCAAAGCCGTTCCAGAAATTAACAAGGTCGGAATAAGCAAGCGTTCCGGGAGCGGCGCAGTTGACAACCTCGGCGGCGTTGCCGTTGCCGTCTCCGTTTTCAAGCACATCGATTGCATCCTTGAGCAGGGTTCTCGCAATGTATGCGCCTATCTGCCTGAGAGTGACGGTGAAAAGGTCAAGGCGCTGGAATCTGATGGCTTCGTATGAAGCGACAAGGCTTCTGCCTCTCTTTCTGAGCTTAACGAGATTTTCCTTTGTGCGGATGCTTGTTTCGGGGATGAATGCGCCCTCGCCGACAACTTTAAGCTCCTTTTCGTCCTCTGTGGGAACGGAGCTTATCGAGCGGTAATCCATGCCGTCGATAACGGTTGTTGATGCGACGATTTCGGGCAGAATATCCGCCTGTTCAAGACCCTGCCTGACGGCTCTTGAAACATATTCGGGGAACAGCACGGCGCTGTCGGAGGTCTTGAAAAACTTGTCTACAACATCGCTTGCAGAGCCGCCGACTCTGATGCCGAAGCGTTTGAGCTGACGCTGATATGCGTCAAGCCCCTCAAGGGAAGTGCCCTTGTAATTTTCGCTGGGGTCAAGGCTTTCAAGAGCCTTTGTGAAATTGCCCGAGGCGTAAAGCCCCTTTTCAAGCTTTATGTTATCATAGTTTGACATATTGTTTTCTCCTTTCGGTTACATAATAAAGGTTACGGTTCCGGCGTTTTCGTCAACCGCAACAACAAGGTGTTCTCTGCCGCTCTCTGACGCTTTAACGCCCGAGCCGTCGGAGACGAGAGCCGAATAGCCGACTGCGGGAGCGGAGCCGCTGTAATTCGCCGTTATCGCTCCGCAGAGCTGAACGGCGGCGTAGCCCGAGCCGCAGTCAACCGCAAAGCCGCAGAAGATGTCGCCGTCCGAGCAGGCGGAAACCGTGCCCGAACCGCTCATTTTAACGGCGTTGCCCGACGAAATACCGTTTTCCGCCTTGAATGTAATAATGTTTTCGTTGAATCCTTTGAATGATACTGACATTTTAAAAGTCCTCCTTAAATTTTGTATTCCGAGTTTTCATTTTCGCCGTCCGATTCGGGGGCGGCAAGCTGCCTTGCAACGGGCAGGTTTTTGCGGGCGTTTGCAAGAAATGCATTTCTCATTTCTTTCAGAGAGCCGAGCGGCAGAGAATCGCATATCTCACCGAGCAGAGAGCTTTTAATTTCGGGCAGAACCGTGCATGCACAGCGGATAATATCCGATTTCAGCTCGTTTTTGTATTCGTCTGCCCATTCCGCAAGCTTCTCCGTACCGTTTTCCGAGCCGAAGCTGAACGATTTGATAACTCCCGCATTTTTCTGAGCGGGAACGGCAACAAACGACCATTCATATGCGTCTGCGGGGTCTGAAAGCAGATAACAGCAGAGCTTACCGCCGTAGGTTTTGCCCTTTTGGTGCTCACAGCCCTCGGTTTTTATGTTTCTGCCGCAGATTGAACAGCTTATGTCTCTGACCGAACAGCCGACGCTGGTTTCTTTCTTGATTCCCGCATCGATTTCGGCAATCAGATCCTTGTTTTTCTCGGTTCTGACCATATAAGCCTTTGCACGGATATAGGTGTAATCCTCGCCGTCCGATGTCTTTCGGCTTTTATCCGTGACGACCTCGGCGGAATAGATTCTTGCCGTCTGATCCTTGCTTTTCATGTTGTGATCGAATATTCCCGTTTTGCCGACAAAAAGCTTTGCAAGCGAATTGAGCGCCGAAACGGTGAATTTTTCGTTGTCTCTGTCGATTTCGTTGTCGCAGAGAATGAGTGAAAAAGTGTAAAGCTCGTCCGCCGAGAGCTTTTTTCTTGCGAACTGCCCGATGAGTTCAAGCTCGTTTTCGGGCAAGGTGTTGTTTTCGTTGGTTTTCGTAATTATTCCCCTTTCATTATTTTTTCCGCCTGTGCACGGTAGAGCATCGCTTTGCTCTGCTCAACCTCGTCCTGAAGCGTGATATCGTCCCAGACTACCTCTGCATTGCAGCAGAAGCCCGATCTTCTGAGAAAAACCGTGCAGATTTTTTCGATTACGGGGCTGAGAATACGGCGGTATGCCTCAAGCTCGCTCGTCAGAGCGTCTGCCTGCTGAGACGACATTCTCTCCGTGCTTGACCATGAAAGACCGAGCATAAAGGGCGGAAGACCCGTTTTTGCAACGATCTGTTCGAGTATCTGACGAACGGGCACTTCGCTGTCAAGAATCTGATTGTCTGCGCCGATGACCTTAATCTGAACATCGCCGACAGCAACAAAATCCCGTATTTCCGAGCCGCTTTTCATCGCCTCGCTCCATTCACGGGCAACCTGAATCGCTCTATCCTTGGCGTAGGCTCTGTCAACCGTGTCGTTTTTCGGGTTGTAGGTAACGGCAAATCTCAGGTTGCCGACCCTCTCCCAATTTGCACCGATGCTTTCAAATATTTTGATAAGCACAGAGCTGACAAACGGCAGACCTTTGAGCATTGAACAGCCCGTGAGCGAACCCGGTTCGGGGTTCAGAACGCTCAGAAGGCACATCTCCTGCCTCGGAGCTTTTCCGAGTTCCGCTCCGTTGCGGATATAAATATCAATGTCAAAGCCGTTTTGACTGCGTTTGAGTTCAATGCCGTCAAGCGGCGCATTGAACAGCGCCCTCGGATTGCCCTCGGTATCCGTGACTATCTCGCCCAAAGCCGTTCCGCAGGTCAGAAGCTGTTCAAAATAGCTTGAAATAAAAGCCGACAGCCCCTGCCTGTTGCCGCCAACGGGAACATTCCGAACGAATGAATCAAGCTCTGCCTGCGCCGCAGGGTCGGAGCATTTCACCTCAAAGCCACCCGTCAGGCGGACTATCTTGAAAATCGCCGCATCAATGACGGGAACGGCCTCACGCAGGGCATAATAAAGCTTGGTCTGAGGTGCGCCGAGCGGCACATAGCCGTCAAGAATCCCGAAAGCCCGTCGGCTCTGCGGCTGAGTTACGGGAGCGGAAATTCTCGAACTGCTTTTTCTCTTAAAAAATCCCATTTTTAATCACCCCCTTAATTTCTTTTTGCGGCAACGGCAAAAAATCCGCCGCCGTCATCCCGTGCAAGCACGGTTGAAACAAAATAACGGATATCGTCCATTGCGTGGTCGTTTTCTTTTCTGACCGAATCCTTTGCGGAGTTTTCCTCCCAGCGGTAAAGCCCGAATTCACGGATAGAAGCCCTGCATTCGGGGGAAAACAGAATGGAGCCGTCTTTCAGGCAGTCCGAAACCCGCCTTATGCCGTCAATAACATCGTTCTTTGCGGGAATTACTCTGAAAATGCCGTCCCGCCGAATACATTCGATGAAGCTTGCCGCCGACGGGTCAACGATTACCGCCTCGATTTTAAGCCCGTCCGCAAGCTCTCGGAGCGAAGCGTAATGCTCGCTGTCCGTTTTCTGTCTGCCCTCGGTGCGTGAATCAAAATAGTATTCTCTGATTCTGAACCACTTTCCGCCGTTTTTGCCCCAAAGCCCGAATGAGGAGGGGTTTACCGTTCCGTAATCGCAGGAAATATAGTATTTTTCAAAGCTGTCGGGCGGCTGAACAATATGCTTTGCCTGCGAAAACATCGGATAAACACAGCCCTGAGCCGCCACCCATTTGCCGAGAACGAACCGTTCATAGAATGCACCCGAATAGAGCCGTTCATAGCGGCGGATTATCGACGGGGTCAGCGACGGATTGTCTTTCATCGTGAAATGAAGATAGAGGCAGTTTTTTTCGCCGCATTTTTTGATCCATTCCTCGTGAAACCAATGCATCGGATGCTCGGGGTTGCAGTTGAACCACAGCTTTGAGCCCTCAACGGAGCATCGGGCAAGAGCCTGCTCAACGAATGAACGGGGCATGAGCGTTACCTCGTCGAGAAGCACGCCTGCAAGGGTCATGCCCTGAATCAGCGCCGCCGAGCCCTCGTCCTTGCCGCCGAAAAGATAAAATCGGTTAACCGCTCCGCCGTAGGAAATTTCAATAAGGTTGCGTGAATATTTTTCATTGCATTCAAAGCCGAGCTCACGCAGAACGGGCAGAATGACCGTAACGACATTTCGCCGCAGGGAAGCTATGGTTTTTCCGCACAGGGCGAACGAGCAGTCCGAGAACGCCGAAAAAGCCCATGCGACAAACGACACCGACATGCACAGCGTCTTACCCGAGCGGACTGCGCCGTCGCAGATAACGGCGTCATAAGAGCTGAAAGGGCTTTCGGGCATCCACCAGCAGAGAACCTTCATCTGCTTTTTTGAAAACGGGGTAAACGACGGCTTTTTGCTGACTGAAGCCAAGCTTAAGAGTCCTCCTCCTGTTCGAGCAGCTTTGCACCCTGAGACAGAGCGTCAATGAAACTGCTCTGAGGATTTTCGGCGTTCGCTCCGAGAGCGCTGAGGCGTTCAAGGGCTTTGAGCCTGTCAAAAAATTTGATTTCAAGTCCGCCGCCCTTGGGGCGTTTGATATCCGAAACATTGAAAAGATCAAGCTTTTCGATTTCCTGCGCCGTGAGAGTTTCTTCGCTGAGCATGAGCTTTATTGCGTCGGCAGGCGAGCCGAACGCAAGGCGGTATAACCCTTTTTCAACCGAGAGCGCAGACAGCTTTTCTTTTTCAAGCCGTGAGATTTCCGCACGGATATCTTCCCTTGCAAGCAGTCTTGCGGCGCTACGCTGGGGCGAAAGCGAATATCCCGCCCTTGCCGCACAGCCCCTTGCGTCGCCGCCGTCGGCATAGTAGGCGCAAAAGAGCTTTTCCTTTTCGGTCAATCCGTTTTTCAATCGACCAACTCCTTTCTGAGAGAAACATCTCTCACCCTAAGGCTGAACTGCCGCTTTTTTTCACCTGAAAAGGTGAAGCGATTTAATGCTGAAAATGAAATATGGTGGCAAAATCGCCCGTATTTTGCCCGAAATCGACTGTAAATGTCTGTTTTTACCGATTTTTCTCAAATATAACAAATTTTCGTATTTTTTTGGATTTTTGCTTGACTTCATGGGCTTTTGGGTGTAACATTAAAAGCGTAAAAATTTTTTTGATTGAGTGGTGAATTACCTTGGCAGGTCCCGACATACCCAACCCTCGAAGTAGAATGAAAAATTTGATATTTGCCGTCGGGCGGGTCTGCCTTGTTAAGTGATTTTTCTTCAGAAAAGTAAATCGCTTTTGTTTGGTTTGCGTCGTCCTGCGGCAAGCGGAAATTTCCGCCGCTGAAAGGAGACGCTTTTTTTATGGAAAATATCGAGCTTTTGCTTGAACAGATTAACGAGCTAATCCAAAAGGGAGAAATATCGGCTTTGCGTGAGCTTCTGACGGAGCTTAATGTTGTTGATATCGCCCAGATTATTGAAGAAATCGAGCAGTCAGACCGTTTGCCGGTTTTCAGAGTTCTGCCAAAGGATTTATCGGCGGAGGTTTTTGCTTATCTTGAAACCGACACTCAGGCAGAGCTTGTCAGAATGATTAACGACGCCGAGCTTGAACGCCTGCTTGACGAAATGTTTCTTGACGATACGGTTGACTTCCTTGAGGAAGTTCCCGCCAATGTTGTCACGAGAGTGCTTGCCCACTCCGCCCCCGAAACCCGTAAGCTTATCAACAGATTTCTGAAATATCCCGAGGACTGTGCGGGAAGCATAATGACCATTGAAATGGTTCAGCTTCACACGAATTTCACCGCCGCCCAGGCAATCGAGCAGATAAGAAAAACAGGCGTAGACAAAGAAACTGTCTACACCTGCTACTGCACCGACAGGGAGCGGCATCTGCTCGGCAGCATTCCGCTGCTTTCGCTCCTGCTCTGCGACGAAAACGAGCTTGTCGGCGATATTATGGAGGACGATGCTCAGCTTATCTCGGTCAACACTCTTGACGACCGGGAGGAAGTTGCTGATATCGTTAAAAAATACGACCTTTTGAGCGTTCCCGTTGTTGACAACGAAAACAGACTTGTCGGCATCATCACCGTTGACGATATCGTTGATGTTATCGAAGAAGAAACCACCGAGGACTTTGAAAAGATGGCGTCCCTTGCGCCGTCAGATAACGAATACCTCAAAACGGGCGTGTTCAAACTTGCCAAAAACAGAATACCGTGGCTGCTGATTCTGATGATTTCGGGCACATTCACGGGCAAAATCGTTGAGGGCTATGAAACCTTACTCTCGGGCTTCGTTGCGCTGACCGCTTCGATGCCTATGCTCATGGGAACGAGCGGAAACGCAGGTCAGCAGATATCGACCCTTATGATCCGTGGTCTTGCAGTCGGAGAAATCGAGCTTCGGGATTATTTCAGGGTTGTGTTCAAAGAGCTGAGAGTTGCGGCGATATGCGGCCTTGTTCTCGGAATTGCGAATATCGGGCGAATGTATCTTTTCTGCGACGGAACGCTTGATGTTTATTTTGTTGTGTCGCTCGCAATGTTCTTTGCGGTTATCGTTGCAAAGCTTATCGGTTGTTCTCTGCCGATTCTGGCAAAGCTGATAAGGCTTGACCCCGCTCTCATGGCAGGCCCGCTGATTTCAACATTGCTTGACATGATTACTCTTTCAATCTACTTTGCACTTGCAAAGGTATTTTTGCTTTAACAGAAAATGGCTTGCATCGGATTTCCCGATACAAGCCATTTTTTCATTTCTGATATATTATTTTATGATATATTATTTCCTCATCTGAGCAAGGTCACGGTAATTGATAAGTTTGATTCCGTGAGCCTCAATGTGCTGTTTTGTCTTGGGGTCTTTCATAATATTGTATTCCCAGACTCTGCGCTCCCAGACGCTGCTTGTGCCCTTGAGGTCGTCGGTTTCGATTGCGGGATGAAGATAGGTTTCGGTTATGCCCTCGGGAATGTTTGCATAGAGGTCATAGAGATATTCTCTGAAATTCTCGTAGCTTTCGGTCTGCGGAGCGTTCCACTCGTTAGGCATGAGATAGTCGAGAATCGCAACGCCGTTCATCTGTGCAAACTGAGTCATGCCGCCGATAAATTTTTCAACAAGCTCCTTTTCAATGTTGATGCCGAGCATGGTGTTGTTGAACTGAGCGTCGCTGAAACGGGAGGGGAAGCGGAACGGAAGTCCGTGCTTGCCCGCAATTTCAAGAGTTGCCTGAAGCAGCTCAAAGCGACCCGTTTCAATGCCGTAGAGCGAGCCCATGTGATTGTCAAGATGCGACGGATTAGTAAGGCCGAGAACCTTACAGCGGTTTATCTGAGCTTCGATTTCTCCCTTGACTTCTTCAAGGTCGGTGAATTTTTCAACCTGGTCGCTCTCGTGCCACATATAGCCCTCCTCGTCTCTGAGGGAGGCGGTATTCTCCGTGTTGACGGGAGCCCAGCGGTATTTTGACCATTCGCTTGTCAGCGTGAGATGAACGCCGATTGCAAGCTCGGGATTTTCAGCCGCAAAGCGGCAGGCTTCGGGCGCCCATGCGCAGGGAGCCATGATTGTTGATGAGGTCAGGGCGCTGTCATTGTTTTTGAGCAGTTCCATAACCGCAAGGTTTGCGCCTCTGCACATGCCGAAATCGTCGGCGTTGATGATAAGAAATCTTTCCATAATTATTGTTCCCTTTCTCAAATTAAATCTTTATATTGAATAATATTGCTGCCGAAGCTGTTTATGTCAAGCTCTTTTTCGCCGATGAACGCTTTATCGACCTGCTTTAAGCCCTTGACATATTCGGGCTTGCCGGGGCAGAAAGGATAAAGCCCGAGAACGCTGAAAATGAACCACGCCGCCATGGTGCCGTTATCCTCGTCGCCGGGGAAGCCGTCATTTTCATATGAAAACGCATTGTCGCAAAGCTTTTTGACCCAATAAGCGGTTTTTTCAACATCGCCCAAAGCGGAGTAAATATAAGGAATATGGAAGCTCGGCTGATTTGAAATGGCGCATTGACCGAAATCAACCGCCGCCATCTCGGTCATTTCGTGAATCTCGCTCCCGTAGCCGATAACTTCATATTCGGGCGGGGCGGCGAAAAGCTCATCGATTTTTTCAAGCAGTTTTTCTCTGCCGCCGTAAAGCTCGGCAAGACCCTCTATATCGTGCGGAACGGCAAAGGAGGTCTGCCATGCGCTGCCCTCGGTGTAATCCCTGCCCCAGCCGAACGGCGTAAAGTCGGGGCGAAATTCGCCTCTTTTGTTCTTTGCACGCATAAAGCCGGATTCTTTGTCAAAAAGATTTTGGTAGTTGAGCGCTCTTTTTCTGTATTCTGCTTCTATATCGGTTTTGCTGAGGATTTTTGCGATTTCGGCAATGCACCAATCGCCGTAAGCGGCGTCAAGCGTCAGATTAACGCTTTCTTTTTCTTCGTCATAGGGAACATAGCCGAGCTTGCAGTAGCTCTCCGCTCCGTTTCTGCCGAAATTCCGCTTGCCTGAATTCTTTTTGGAATGATGAATCATTCCCTCAAGTGCGGTTTCAAGGTCGGCTTCGCTGATAAAGCCCTTGACCGCTCCGTCGCAGATAACTGCGTCAATCAGCGTGCTCGGCATACAGCCGCATTCGCCGATTGAAAGCCATCTCGGCAGCCAGCCGCTCTCTTTATATTCATTGATGAACGCCTTCAGCATTTCCCGAAGCTCGTCTTTTGCAATGAGCGAAAAGAGGGGATAAACCGTTCTGTAGGTGTCCCAGAAGCCGTTGTCGGTGTAGCGCACTCCGCCGTGAACCGAGCCGTCATGGGGGCAGTAGTGAACGGGCTTTCCGTCTGCATATTCGTAGCATTTGTGGGGATAAAGGAACGCACGGTACATGCAGGAATAAAAGGTTTTAATCAGCTTTTCGTCATCGGATTCAATTCTGATTCTCGAAAGGCATTCTTCCCATTTTTCCTCTGCCGCATTTTTAACCTCGGAAAAGCTCCTGCCCGAAAGCTCGGAATCAAGATTTTTGAGCGCCTGCTCAAAGCTGATATATGAGATTGCAAGCTTTAATTCGGTTGCCTTATTGTTGAGTTTTATATGTATTCCTCTGCCGATTCCGTGGGCTTTTTTGCCTTTTTTGAAGCCTTTTCCGCAACTTGTGAGAGTGCCGTCGGGGTCAACACCGTTTTCGGGGAAGCGGATAACAAGGTATGATTTAAACTTTACCGCTTCGCCGCTCAGGTGCATATTTGTTGATGCAAAAAGCGTGTTGCCGTCAAGGCTGTAAGAATACCATCCGGAAACGGGCAGAACGGAAAGATAATTGTCTCCGTCCTCATCAAAGGTGATTTTAACGCACGCTCCCCGTTCGGTCGGAGCAAGCTCAAAATCGGATTTTGAGCGCAAAAATCTTGTTTTGAGATAATACGGGGTCAGAACCGCATCTTCGGGGCGGTAGCCCGACCAGCGGCTGTCACCCGAAGCACCGAGCTTCTTATTTTGCGGCATAAGCACAAAAGCTCCGTAGTCGGCAATCCACGGCGAGGGCTGATGAGTGAGCCTTATTCCCTCAAGACTGCGGCTGTCGGGGTGATAATACCATCTTTTGTCCGATTCGGTCTGAGGCGCAAAGGACGCCATGCCGAAAGGGAGCTGAACGAGCGGCAGGGTGTTGCCGTTTGAATAGCGGTGGGTGGACTTACTGCCCTGCTTTGTGTTGACTAAACTGCAATAATTCATGTATTATTCTCCTGCTCAGATAGAATATTTATGATGTTTTCAACGCTGTAAAAGCGGCTTTTTTTGATGAAGGAACGGACAGCCGCCATGTTGTTTTCGGAATGTTCAATCTCTTTTGAGAATTTTTGCATGACCCTTATCCGCAAAGCCTTGTTTTCGCATGAGCCGTATAGCCCCGCCTGAATGCGGCGGATAATAATAAACGAAACTGCGGCGAATTTTGCCTTGGACTCCAAATCACGGTCCAATGCGGCAGTCATAAAATCTCGGAAAACCAAATAC
>CAYXVM010000032.1:0-12519 GCA_964468465.1 uncultured Clostridium sp. | reverse complement strand
TAAGCCATCTTATGCAATTGGTTTTTCGTAGGGAACGCTGTCCTCAGCGTTCCGTGAAATTTGATGTGTTTTCACGGACAGCCGCAAGGGCTGTCCCTACGATTTGTTTTTTATTATGTAGCGGACGATGCCCACATCGTCCAAAAGCCAGGTGCTTGTTATTCGCCTGCGGCAAATCGGTTCGTCGGGGACGCCGAACCCTACGGATTTTCCGTAATCCGCGCATATCGTCTCGGAACGCTGAGGACAGCGTTCCCTGCCGCACCGATTAAAATATCCGTCCTGTCCGGTGTTCCGGGAATCAGCAGAAACCATCGGCAACACGGTAGGGGCGAACTGTGTTCGCCCGCCTTGAGTCAAATGAATAATGAAGCGTGCCTGCGGCACATGCCGGTAGGTACACTTCATTTCTCATTAAAAATACTATACTGTAAAAACCGACCCGGCAGAGGATTGGAACACCTCTGCCGGGTTGATTTATTCTTTATTCTCAATCAAAAAATGCCTTTGAATGCTTCGGGGATTGTCCTTGTCATGCCGAAAATATTTTTGAAGAATGCCGCGATTTTCTGCCATAAACCGGCTTTTGCGTTCATTTCCTGAGTGTCGGAGTTGATTACATTTCCGTCCTTGTCATAGACCGCTACGGTGAATACCGTCTTACCGTTTGACCTGGGCGAAATCTTGCAGGTCATGCCGTCTGCGGATACGCTCATGTCAAAGTTTCCGTTGCTTTCAGACCATTCAACATGTGCGCCGTCAGGCAAGGGTCTGTCAATATCAAGATGCAAAATTATGCTGTCGCCGTAATCAATTGAAGTTTTTGACGGGGTGCGAATCGAAACACTGCCTGCATCTAATTTGGCGATTGTTTCTATGTTGATTATTTCACCGCATACTGTGCATTTGCGTACTCTTCTGCCGGTCTGGCTGTATGTCGGTTCTTTCTCTATTTCCCATTCGCCTGCAGTATGACCAAGTTCAGGAATAAGCGTATTAATATAAGCTATTGCGGTTGTTGCGTTTTCATCTGCGAACAGTGCGCCGCAGTGATAACATTTATAATGTGCAATGTTTCCTTTATTGGTGCAGGTCGGTTCTTTGCGTAAAACATAGAAAAGGTTGTGACCGGTTGCAGGAATGACGGTATCTTTAAGGGTTATTTCGGTTGTTGTATTTTCATCCGCGAAGAGTTTGCCGCAGACCGTGCATTGCCAATAAGCTATGTTTCCGTTCTCTGTGCAGGTTGCTTCATTGCGTGCAAACGCCGTAAGGCTGTGACCCTTTGGGGGAATAATTGTATTTTCAGGGGCTATTTCGTTTGTTGCATTTTCATCTGTGAAGAGTTTGCCGCAGACCGTGCATCTGTAATGTGCAATGATTCCGCTCTTTGTGCAGGTTGCTTCCTTGCGTGCAACAGAAGCAAGCTTGTGATGAGCGGGAATAATTGTTTCTTCAAGGGTTGTTTCGGTTGTTGCATTTTCATCCGCGAAGAGTTCGCCGCAAACCGTGCATTCCCAATATTCTTTATTTCCGTCCTCGGTGCAGGTTGCTTCGTTGCGTTCTTTCTTGTCAAGGGTGTGACCATTTTTGGGAATACTTATACTTTCAAGGGTTATTTCGGTTTCTGCTTTTTCATCTGCAAAGAGTTTGCCGCAGGCATAACATTTATAATATTCTCTATTTCCGTCCTCTGTGCAAGTCGGTTCTTTGGGTTCAACATATTCAGGGCTGTGGCCCTTTGCGGGAATAACCGTATCGTCAAGGGTTATTTCGGTTTCTACATTTTTATCTTCAAAGAGTTTGCCGCAGGCCGTACATTTGTAATGTGCAATATTTCCGTCCTCTGTGCAAGTCGGTTCTTTGGCTTCAACAGCTTCAAGGCTGTGGCTTGCAGGAATAACCGTTTCCTCAGAGGTTATTTCGGTTGTTGCTTTTTCATCTGAAAAGAGTTTTTTGCAGACCGTGCATTGCCAATATTCAATTTTTCCGTTCTCTGTGCAGGTTGCTTCATTGCGTGCAAAATGATCAAGGTTGTGATGAGCAGGAATAACCGTTTTTTCAAGGGTTGTCGGGGTTGTTGCATTTCCATCTGAGAACAGTTCGCCGCAGACCTTGCATCTGTAATAAGCAATATTTCCGTTCTCTGTGCAGGTCGCTTCCTTGCGCGCAATCAGTTCAGTATCGTGACCGAGCGCTTCAACGGTCTTAGTACATTTATAGCCGCACTTGGGGCAATAACAGTCGTAAGTGCCTTCTGTAGTGCAAGTTTCTTTTTCGATAACTTTTTCTATAAACCTGTGCGGATCATGATTATAATCTTCATAATGGAACTCCGCAGTTACCAAAGCACCGTTTGACGAATAGTCATTTTTAATGTCTATCGAATTCCATTGCTCTTGCTTGCCTGAATAATAGACATCCGCAAGACTTACTGCATTGTAAAAACAGTATTCTCCGATTGTATTAACCGTGTGAGGAATGTAAATGCTTTCAAGAGCTGTGCAATCACCAAAAGAACCTACCATGGAAGTAACGCCGAAAGGAATTTTAATGCTTGTCAGACTTGTGCATCCGGCGAAAGCATAATATTCTATAGTTATTACGTTCTCTCCCAAAGCAGCGTCGGTGAGAGCGGTGCAACCATTGAAACAAGATTCGGGTATAGCTGTGATTCCCAAACCCATGGAAAATGATTCAAGTGATGTACACCCTTTAAATGCACTCTTACCCAGGCTTGTAACAGAATCGGGAATTGTTATACTTGTTAAACCGCTGCCCGCGAATGCGGATTCTCCGATTGTTGTAACACTGTTTGGAATGGTAATGCTTTCTAATGATTCACAATTATTAAATGCGCTTCGTCCGATAACCGTTACGGTTTCCGGAATTGAAACGCTGACTATTGATGAATTCAAAAAAGCATATTCTTTAATTCCGACTATTGTATATTCATTTACCGTTGCCGGAATAACAACATTACCGCTTATCGGGAATCCGTTGCTTGCAAATTCGGAAACATAGGCAGTCGTTGTTCCCTCAATAGTAATATACTTTAATTTTCCTCCGCTGTTGACATTACCGTAGCTGAACTCTGCCGCTTCGGCTTTGTCGGTAAAAACATCTTTTATGCTCGGCAGTTCAATGCCAACCAATCCCGCAAGCGGGGCGGCACCGAACACCATAGTCAGCGCAAGGATAAAAGCCAATGATTTTTTCAATACTTTTTTCATTTGAATATCCTCCTCTTTGATTTTCAAAAATAGTCTTTTAAGCATTGTAACACATTTGTGTTCAAATGGCAATATATGTATTCATATTTTTTTGAATTATCCTTCAGAATTTTTATTGAGGAGATGCAAAGATGTTGGATTCAACAAAACCCGGCAAGGCAATTCAAAAAAAGGAAAATGAACTTGACGGCTTTTGCTTAATTCCTCAAACACAGTCTTTTTTAAGAGAATATTCCTTAATAATTAAAACGCGGAGATATGCACCTTATGAAGCGCATATCTCCGTTCGGCTTTATATTGGTTTTTTATTCTTCCATCTGCTTTCCGAGGAATGAAGCTGCAATCTGTGCAAGCTTGGTTTCGGTCTGAGTCGGGCAGGAGCCGTTGTCGTTGAGCAGCATTACGATTGAGCCGGAAACATCTCCGCCGCCGACAATCGGGAACGCCACGGCGGCTTCCCTGTCAACACCCTCGATGGGCTTCATGCGTTCGCTGTCAACGCAGCAAACATAATTTTCACGCTTTTCCATAACGCTCTCAAGGCTCTGACTGACCCTGCGGTCAATAACTTCCTTTTTGGAAATGCCTGCGCAGGCTATAACGCTGTCCCGGTCGGTTATAATAACCGCAAGCCCCGTTCCTCTCGAAAGAACCTCCGCATACTGCGCCGTTATCGACGACAGCTCGCCAATCGGGGAATATTTTTTGAAAATAACCTCGCCTTCCGAATCCGTATAAATCTCCAACGGGTCGCCGTTACTGATAACATTGACATCGTAGACCTTATCCAAATGATTGTTACTCACCTGGATTAACCGGCTTTTGAATGATTCGATATCTACAATGCCCGGATTAAAATTTGCGGCGTTCTCCTCCGGCTCGCTTTCGGGGAGCGAACCGCATTTCAGAATCATATCCACATCATTTTTAAGCTTAATTTCAATGCGGTCCTCATAAACAAAAATTGCTTCAACAATCAGCTCAAGGTCGTTGCGTTCAAGCTTCTCTTTGTTGAGAATATCGCCGAAAACCTCAAGCGCTGTTTTCGCTGCCCTGTTCACTTTTATAACCGTATTCCGCCTGTCGGTGAGCAGGTCAATCTGATGATTCAGCCCGTCGATTTTCTTCTGCAAATCGGATTCCAGCTCGTCATAGAGTTCTTCAATTTCCGCTTCACGCTCCGGATTTCTCATGAGCTCACGGATGCGCTGACGCTTCGTAATCTTCAGTTCCTCACGGAGCTCGTCGAGAACCTGAGCAAGATTATCTGCGGACTGCTCAGTTTCGGCAATATCGTCGTTTTCACGCTCAAGGTCGGCGTTGAGCCGTTCAATCATTGCGGAGGAATTCGCCATAATCTTTTCAATATAAAGCTTCACAAGCTCATCGAGCAAATCCGCACGGATATGATGGCTTGAACAGCCTTTGAGACCTCGGCGGTGATAGGTTCCGCAGGTGTAAGCAGGCTTGCGGGACTTCCCGTTCGTTGCGAACATCGGACTTCCGCAGTCGCCGCATTTCAGCACACCCGAATAAATATTGTCGTTGACCTTTACGCCACGGTAGTTGTCACGGGAGCGGCTTTCACGGTTGGCACGGGCAACGGCGAATGTGCGGTAATCGATAATCGCCTGATGATTGTTTTCGATAACAATATGTTCGCCGTCATCACGCCTGATGTTTTTGCCGTTGATTTTCGCCCGTGTATATTTGCTCTGACGCAGAGTGCCGATATAGAAATCGTTTTCAAGAATACCCTGAACGGTGGCGATTGCCCAGACCGCCTTGACCTGCCTCTTGTATTCCTTGCCCTCGGCTTCCTTGCGCATCTGCTCGGACATTCTCGGAGTGGGAATGCCGCTGTCGGTCAGATAATTTGCGATTTTCTTGTATCCCCAACCCTCGTTGTTGTAGAGGTCGAAGATTTTTCTGACTATATCCGCCTCGGTCGGAACGATTTCAAACTCTTTGCGAGAGTTGATGATGTAGCCGTAGGGTGCGGCGCAGAGCCATTCACCGTCCGCCTGACGGCGTTTTATGACATTGCGGACTTTCTTTGAAGTGTCGGTAACGGGCATCTCGTTGATAAGAAACTGAAACTGAATTTTCAGCCAGTCATCACAGCCCGGGAAGTCAACGCCGTCGCCGATTGAGATGATACGCACACCCGCATCACGCAGGTCTTCAATCTCCACAAGTCCACGGCTGTTTCTGCGGGAGAAACGGGAAAAATCCTTGATAATGAGAATATCGTATTGATGAGCCATAAGCTTTTTGCGCATCTGCTGATAGCCTTCACGCTGTTCAAAGGTGTAGCCCGAGCGGTCACGGTCCTCGAAGAACGTGAGACTGCTTCCGGGGAAACGGTGTTTCACATAATCCCCGATAATGGATTTCTGATTTTCGATTGAAATGTTATCACGGTCAAGCTCATCATCGACCGAAATGCGGACATAGCCCGCAATATTGAATGTTTCCGTCACTTTTCACGGCACCTCTTTTCTTTTACCTTGTTATCTGTTTGAGTTTTGCATTATTGCAGATAACATTGTACATCATTATTCACCATATTTCAAGAGGAAATTCAAATTTTTATTGTTTCATTTCCGGACTGATACCCTGCGCTTCAAAAACCTGTTGATTTCAAGCGGTGAATGGTATATACTATAAACGAAGGCAGGTGAGCTGAATGTGCACAAATAATCAACTTGAAAATATTACTCAGACCGTCGCTTCTCTTGCAAAGCAAATTCTGAACGATAAGCTTGTTTCCGTTATTCTTTACGGTTCTTATGCCCGTGGTGATTACGACGATGAATCGGACATCGACATCATGATAGTTGCGGACATCCCGTCGGAGGAATGCTGGAGCTGTAATGTTCGGCTCATTGAGGGTCTGACCGATACGGAGCTTGAAAATGAGGTTGTCATTTCAACTCATGTTGTTCAGGCAGACAATTTTAACCGTTATCGCACCGCATTACCGTTTTACCGTAACGTAACGGAGGAGGGCATCAAAATTGCAGTCTGACGAGATTCGTTGCCGCAGTTGAAGCCTATCTGAGTAAAATTTAATTAATAATAAATTCATCATGGGAATGCCTCTTTCGGGAGACATTCCCTTTTTATATCAAATCTCCGCCTGCTTCTCTTTTTTAACCTCAAGCTCGGCGATGCGGCGTTTGTTATATGCCAGCAAATCGAGCGTGCCCTGATACAAATCCTTTTCACCCGACTCAAACACCGCCACATGATATTTCGTATTTTTATATTTGTCATAGATGTCTTCAAGACTCTTTCTGAGCCCTTCGTCCTTTTTCTCGGCATTGGTCAGCCAGATTTCAACAATCTTTCTGTCATCTCTGACATTCATTTCCAAATAAAATCACACTCCCTTTTCCTTATTTTTCCATTCATATTCTATTTTATTACTCTGTTCGTTATGCTCCGCAGTAATTTTTGCAATCTGCAAAAGCTCGGGCGGAATAGCATCAACCGTTCTTTTCAGCTCCTCAAATTCGCTGAGCTTTTGGTTTATTTCAAGCCTTTTCCGAACGCTTTCCTTTGATGCTGAATCAAGCTTCTTCTCAAGCTCCTCATTCTCTGTTGTCAGCTCTTTGAAAGCCTTGTCGTATTTTTTCAGCTTCGTTCTAACCGACTCCACACCGGGGATATATCTTTCAAGAAGAGCCTCAAGCTCCTCTGTTTTTGTCTTTTTATTCAGCAGATTCGTGTCCGACATCAAAGCCATAATCTGCCCCTTCATTCTGTTCAGATGCACCGCTTCCTTGAAAAGCGACGGCGGAATGTGCGTTCTGCCCGTTTGGCTCGATGTTTCGCCACGCTCCAGGTCGGGATATTTCCCGACCATGTGCTTCCAGAATTCATCCTGCCATTGCGTCAGCTTTTTCCTGTTGCCGATTATTTCCTTTGCGCAAAGCCTGCCGTCTTCGGTTATCGGCACGAATGACAGATGCATGTGCGGCGTCTTTTCGTCAACATGAATTACCGCCGAAAGTATTCTTTCTTCGGGAATATGTTTCAGAATGAATTTAAGAGCGTGTTCGAAATATTCTATGACCTCCGCCCGCTTTTTGCCTTTGAAAAAATCGGGGCTTGCGGTTATCAGAGTTTCAACAACCCTCACGCTGTCCTTTCTCGTTCTACACCCTGCCTCGGCAATCTGCCTTTCCGCTTCCGCACGGTATCTTCCGGCGGGCTTCACAAGATGAATGTTATATTTGCTTTTGCTTTTATCAATATCGGGATTGCTCGCATAATTCTCTTTTGTGCGCTCGTTGTGAGCTTCGATGCGGCTGATTTCGGGCCCCTTATATTTCGCAAACCTCATTATTGCATACTGTGCCTTCATTCCGTTATTAACAAAAATCTCTCCTTTACATATTTCAATTTTCAATCCGGAATCCTCCATCCCATCCATCCAACCGCACCGATTCGGGATGCTTGGGATGTATGGTACGGATTAAATTCAATCGGTTTTACCGGATGGGCAAATCTTTGCTGTTTTCATTTTGATTCATATGATTCCTCCTTCAGTTCTTTAATATATTTTTCCAGATGTTCAATGCGGTTGTTGCAATAAAGGTCATCAACAACCCCGTCTTGCTCCTCCTTTGTACCCGTGTCGAGAAGCTCAGCCATGTGTTCAACTGCTTCAAGCATACGGCAGGCTTCAACAAACCTCGGATGCAGTTCCGATTCCGATTTTTTAGGCGCATACTCCGTCATCCACCGCCGCAGAATCCGTGCGTAATCGCACAGAACACGCACACAGCGTTCACGGCGTTTCTGTCGCTCTTTGTAGTAATTCAGCTTTGCGGTAACTGAAGTTTTTTCTTTATTGATGCCGAAATCCACGGCAAGCCTTTGCGCCGCATCGGCGGCGGATAAGCCGAGAAGCTCCGCCGTGAGAGCGATAACATCGCCCTTTGCGCCACAGCCGAAACAGTAATAGTAATCGCTGTTGAGCTTCATGCTCGGCGTTCGGTCATCGTGAAACGGGCAACAAACCATTGAATTTTTGCCGGGCAAAAGCCCGTATCGCTCCGCCGCCTCGGGCAGCTTCACTCCCGCCCTGACGGCTTCATAAATTGACATAAAACGCTCCTTTCAATTTCAGATAGAAAAAGCGAACCGCCGACGCATTGCGTCAACGATTCGCCTGTGAGTTTTATTAAGTTTTTGTGCTATAAGAACGGCATGGTTTCATCTCCGGTATTTCAGTTTGACATTTTTCTGTCTATAGACATTATACCGGTTTTCTGCCGTTACCCCATCAGAATCAAGTGCTCTGCAATTTTGCAGTGTTCAGCACTTCCGAAAATTGCAGATTTGCAAGTTTCGAAAGGTTAACGTCCGCTATTTGGGACATTAATGGGTGTATTATATAGTTAACGGTTAGAAGGAATATATTGAAAAAAACTGATACTTAAAAACAAAAGGAGACTGATAAATGCCCTATTTACACGGAACACCGGGAGAAAGAATTGCCGATCTGCGTGAGCAGAGAGGTTTGAAGAAAAAGGACCTTGCAGAGATGGTTGGCGTTGATGCATCAACAATCGGGAGAATAGAAAGTAACGAAACTCATAAAATCGACAGTAATCTGATTCTGAACATCGCAAGAGTTTTCGGAGTTTCAACCGATTTTATTTTTTGCCTTTCCGATGACCCCGAACCGAAAAATTTCAGTATCGGCGAACTCGGTCTGAGCATAGAAGCTGCAAAGAAAATTTATACGGGTGAGATTGACCCTGATGTTCTTAATATGCTGCTTGAACATCCGAACTTCGGTATGCTTTTAAATAAAATTGCTCATTTCTTCAAAGGTACTTTCGCCGAAGGATTTGCAATTCAGAATCAGCTTTATGATACGGTCAGCAGAACCGTATGCGGTAATGACGAAAACTCAAAGCAGGTATCGGAAGATATACAGAGTGCAAAAGTTTCGATTTATCAAGCTGATATAACCATGATTGAAAACGGGTTTTTGTCAATCTTAAAAGATATAAAGAAAACTACCGACACCGATTTTTCTCATTCAAGAAAGCTCACGCAGGAAACATTTGAAGACATCAGGCAGAGTCTTGTCAAAAGCGGCGGCAGTCTGTCTTATAAGAGAATAACAGCAGAGAATCTCGCAAAAGCGGTTGTCGGCTCACTTGATAAATTTGACGGTGTTACTCAGGAAATGAAAGATAATCTTTTCAAAGCCTTGCTTCCGATTTTTATGAAACCGCAGAGAGGTAAGCACAGATGACCAACGAAGAGCTTTGCGTATTGGCTCAGGGAGGAGAAGAAACCGCAAAGCACCGTCTTGTTGAAAACAACATCGGATTTATCAGAAAGATTGCAAACAAATACTCGGAAGATTTCGAAAACTTCGGAATTGATTTTGAAGAAATGGTGCAAGAGGGTTGTGTCGGAATTCTTGAAGCTGTTGACAGATTCGATGTTAACAAAGGCACAAAGTTTCTGACATATGCCGGAGCATATATAGAAAAATATATCCTGCTGCTTCCCGAAAAATACGGTCATGAAGTTTATAAAGTTGATGAAGAAACACAAGAGAAAATATATTTTGCTTTCGTAAGTTTTGACGGCGAAACCGAAGACGGCGAATCAAATGCAGACTATATTGAAAGCATTCTCTTGGTCAGGCAACCGCATATTTACAACACTTCACCCGAAAATGTTTTCTTTGAAAAGCTGAAAAACATATTGCTCTGTGAATCGGTCGAAGAACTCGGTGAACGTGAACAAGAATATATTTCTTATCGTTTCGGGCTTGAGGATGATGTGATTCACACCAGAAAAGAAACGGCAGAATATTTTCATCTGAAAGAATCCCGAGCCAAACAAATCGAAAAAAGTGCAATGAAAAATATCAGAAAACATTTTGAACCGCAATGGAAATATATCGATAACTATATCCCACCCAAACCCGAAGAAAAAGAATGGCTGATAACTTTTTAAAACGCAAAAGTCACAAGAAAAAGCATTTTGATTTCACATTTTTTATTCCCGAAATTTTTGTTGTTTACCTGCAAAAATAAAAATAGTTTTTCCGTTGCGACGGGGATTTATATACCGTTTGTTCCTTCACCGTGCAGGCAGAAACAAAAAATTTTCCACTCCGCTCCGCACTCATCCGCCTGCCCTTCGCAGGTGAAAAATCCGCTGTCCGATATGGCGACAGACTTCTTTTTCTCCTCCGCCGGAACAAAGGTATAACACACTAGACTTTGCGTGCCGCAAAATCGTGTGCCAAAGGAGATTTTCTCCTTTTGGATATCCTCTTGTGACGATTGTTGTGTATATACAAATTGAATTTTGGGGGCAAAAGGGTACCCACAAAAATTCAACAGCATCCACAAAATTTTGCAAAAACCAAATCGCAAAATTCAATCGTCACCTTCATTTTTCTCGGCAATCCGGCAACAACTTTTTTCAAAAATATAAATTTTTAAATGCCTCAAAAAATGAAAAAGCCGGAAAATATTTACATAGTTAAAAGCTTTTCCGGACATTAATATTTCGAAACAACCGCTTTGATGGTGCTTGTTCTGTACATAGCACTTGGTAAAAATTTTAATCACCAAATATTATCAATCACATCTGATTTCTGATTGAGGTAAAAATTGAAGATCCTTTTTCTCGCGCAAAACATCAAGTCATTCTTTACCATATATTTCGATAAGATAGTCAATGACCATGCAGGCTTAAAAAATTGCACAGATTTGTCAAATAAAAACATACTTTGTTTCTTTTTGTATTGTAATTTTATTATTTTTTGATATAATAATATTTATGGAGTAGTATACCCGCAAGCATTTGTTGACCAAAAAATTATTGTTATATGCACAGGAGTGTTGCGTAATGAAAATTGAGGATTTCAGAAAAGTATTGCACCAGGATATCACTGTTGCCTGTGAGCTTAACTCATCTGCTGAACAGGAAGAGTTTCTCCATTATGCAACGGAAATTCTTATGAACGGCGAAGAATTTGATGATTTTATTGAATGCCACTGTGACGGTCTTACCAGAAGATACGGTCGTTACGGAGTTGACGGTTATGCAATGGATGAAACCGATGGCAGCTGTTGTGTTTTTATTGCTGATTATCACGGACCTTACGCAGAGGATGCAATCCGCGCAGAAGATGTCAACTCTGCATTTAAAAAAATCAGATTTTTTGTTGAAGAGTCAATTAAAACAGAGCTTTTTCGTGAAATAGAAAACTGTGGGGCAATGGAATTTTCGCGTGATCTCTATTTCGACAATGAAAAAATCACAAAATATCGTTTTTACCTTCTTACTGATGCATACAATCGTCAGAGAGCAAAAACAATCAAAGATTTAACCATAAATGACAGAATTGTAGAACTGAATGTCTGGGATATAGAGAGATTATATGACCTCGTCTGTTCACAGACTCAGAAAGAAAGCGTTGAAATAAACTTCAACGAGTTTGGCATCAAAGGCATTCCTTGCGTAAAAGCAGTTGATCACAAGAATATAGTCGCTGATATTGATGTTTCACCGGTTTATGATAATGGTGAAGATACGGTTCCCGAAAACATTATCACATATTCTTCTTATCTTGCGGTTGTTCCCGGTGAAGTTCTTAACCAGCTCTATCTCGATTATGGCTCAAAACTTCTCGAAGGTAACGTCCGTTCATTCCTCAGCGCAAAAGGAAAAGTCAACAAGGGTATCAAAGCAACAATAAAGAACTATCCGGAAATGTTCTTTGCATATAATAACGGCATTGCGGCAACTGCCACAAAAATTGAAGTACAGCATACTTCTGAAGGTCCGGTTATTACATATATCAAGGATCTTCAAATTGTAAATGGTGGTCAGACAACAGCTTCGATTGCCAACACTCTTCTTACCGCTCAGAAAGGTGACAATATTGACCTGAGCAAAGTAGCTGTTCCTATGAAGCTTTCTGTTCTCGAACATTCAATGGCAGAAAGAATCATACCGAAGATTTCAGAATATTCAAACTCACAGAATAAGGTCGAAGCATCGGATTTCTTTTCCAACCATCCTTTCCATATCCGCATGGAAGAGTATTCGAGAAAAACACCGGTTCCCTCAAGAGGCGGCAACCAGTTCCAGCAATACTGGTTTTATGAAAGAGCCCGTGGACAGTATAATCAGGGCAAAATGAAAATTGCCGGAAAACCATATGAACTCAAAAAATACCATGACCGCTATCCCGAAGAAATGGTTATAAAAATGGTTGATCTTGCGAGAT
>CAYXVM010000031.1:0-12664 GCA_964468465.1 uncultured Clostridium sp. | reverse complement strand
TGAAATCTCTCCGTCGGCTGAAGATTTGTCATTACTGAGCTCTCTTTTCAAGCCGACAATCTCTGTCTGAAGCTGCTCAATATAATTAAGCACGCCTTCCTTTTTAAATCCACCGATAACAGATTTTTTTAATATCCGGTCTGAACCCATTTTTATAACACCCTTTCGTCGGCTGTTATGCCGATGCTTATTTTAAAAGTAATATTTCCGAAACACCTTCATCAATAACCGCAGATTTTCCGCCGCTGTAGATGATGAAGCTGTTTTTGCCGTCCGTATCAGATATAAAGCCCGCTTTTCCTTCGTCTGTGTAATTAAAGGTTGAAACAACAATATCGGAGCCGATTAATTTTTCTTCACCGTTGGAATAAAGATAATAATTTGCGACAGGCTGAGGCTTTGAAACATCATTATCTTTCAGAATAACAATATCAGAGTCATTTTCAACCGTGAAAGCTCCTGCAGCATTTGATATTTTATTATTCTTTTCACCGTCATAATAATAAATATCGCCCGAATTTTTGTTTATATCGGATTTCAGATATAGGATTCCGTCACCGATAAAACGGTAGCTTGAAATTCCCGTATCAATACCGATTTCAGCCGAAGGCATCAGCTTTTCATCAAGACTGTTTGTGAAAAGGTTCAGCTTTTCGCCACCGCTTTCACGGACAACGGCAAATATTCTGCCGCCCTGCTTACCGAACGAAAACAGGGTTTTGGATTTATCGTATCCGCTGAGCTCTGATGTTACAATTCCGTTTTTTCCGTAAGCGGCGTATGCCATACCCTTTGATTTAATGCTGTCGGAAACCACGGAACGGGCATATTCAAGAACCTCGTCCATTGAACTGCGTCTTGCAATTTCAACCAGAGTTCCCATGTCTGTGTCGCTCTGCGTAACCTGAGTGCTCTCATAGATAATCTTGGGCTCGCCGAATGCCGAAACCGTGTATACATATTCGGGATTTATATTCTCGGCAACCTTGAAATTACCGGAAGAATTATAAGCAAATGCGTTAAAGATCGGAGCGGAAAAATCCCCGTTAACCATTGATTCGTTTAGAACGGTTCGTATCTCATCTCTGATAAGCTTATCCTGATAAGTTTTTAATGCTTCATTGTATTCCTGAGATATTCCGAAAAATGAAAAGAAATCATTTCTCTCAGGCTTTGTGACGGTTTTATCGCTCTCGGCGTAAGCATCTGCAATAACATAGCTCCACGAAACATTCTCACTCGATGAAGTGAAATAATAAAGATTTCCTCCGGGCTGATAATCGTCATACCTGACAAGATATGTGTTGTCACAAATAAGATATGGCTCGCTGTCGGCATAAGCGATGTATAAATCTGTCATGCCGCTGTTTATCTTCGATTTTGTCTCAAAGATGATATGAGGTTTATCGGTTTTGTTATAAGAAAAAATGTCGGTAAGATTTCTGAAAATCTCAGTTGCCGCTCCATTCTCATATTTATAAAGAACACGGTTATCAATATGCATTTTTGTAAAATAAAGGATATTTGAACCTTTTAACGGAAAAATGCTTTCAACATTGCTTGAAAAAGTTTCAATCTGATTGCTCTCAATGTCACAAACACATCCGTCAAAAGCTCTCTGCTCTTCATTCATTCTGAGATAATAGGCTTTGCCTGAGATAATTTCAAATTCTTTTTTTATTCCGACATCAATAATTCTCGGTTTCTGAAGTTCGCTTCTGCGCTTTTCAAGATAATATAAATCATAAAGATCGTTACCCGACGCCGATTCAACGGTATAAAAAACACGGTTGGTCTCTTCATCGCACTTGAATTCGCCTGCGCTCAGTTCCGAAATAACTTCTTCCTTGCCGTCAATTCTGACTATGCTGTCCGAGCCCTTTCTATAAACGGCAATACCCTTGTTTTCAAGCTTTGTTCCGCTTGTCAACTGAAAAATAACAACTCCTGCGCAAATAAGCACAATCAATGCGGCAACAGCCGCAAGAGAGAAAGCGACTTTTTTAGATATTCTTTTCCCCGAAGATAATTCCAAAGTCAACACCCTAACCTTATTCTTCTAAACAGGCGGTTGCCCCGAAAAACGGAGCAGCCGCCCATTGATTATTTCATTGAAACAGCCTGTTTTGCCTTTTCAACAATATTCTGTGCATCCAAACCGAAAATATGAAGGAGTTCAACTGCGGGACCCGATTTTCCGAAAACATCGTTAACGCCGAGTCTGACAACGGGAACAGGCTTTCCGCCCTCGCAAACTGCTTCTGCAGCTGCGCTTCCGAGACCGCCGATAATGCTGTGTTCTTCGGCAGTAACAACAGCGCCTGTCTTTGAGGCAGATTTGAGAATTGTTTCTTTATCAAGAGGCTTAATTGTATGAACATTAACAATTTCAGCGCTGATTCCCTGCTCCGCAAGAATCTTTTTGGCCTCAATCGCTTCATTTACCATAAGACCTGTTGCGCAGATTGTAACATCCGTGCCTTCGCTGAGAACAACTGCCTTGCCCCACTCAAATTTATAACTTTCATCAAAAATTGCGGGAACGGCAAGTCTGCCAAATCTCATATAAACAGGGCCTTCATATTCAGCGGCAGCCAAAACAGCGGCTCTTGCTTCAACGGCATCGGCAGGATTGATAATTGTCATTCCGGGGATTGCACGCATGAGAGCAATATCCTCACAGCACTGATGGCTTGCGCCGTCTTCACCGACTGAAATGCCTGCATGAGTTGCGCCGATTTTAACATTTAAATGAGGGTAAGCAATTGAATTTCTGACCTGCTCATAGGCTCTGCCTGCCGCAAACATTGCAAATGTGCTTGCAAAAACAGTATAGCCTGTTGTTGCAAGACCTGCGGCAACGCCCATCATGTTGCTCTCGGAAATGCCGCAGTCAATAAACCTGTCAGGGAAAGCCTTTTTGAACATTCCCGTTTTGGTTGCAGCGGCAAGATCGGCATCAAGTACGACAACTTTATCGTTTTTTTCACCAAGCTCAACAAGAGCTTTTCCGTATGCTTCACGGGTTGCGGTTTTAATAATATCACTCATGTTTGTTCACCGATCCTTTCCTCAGGCTTCAAGCTCTGCAAGAGCCTGCGTAAGTTCACTCATTGCCTGCTCATACTGCTCGGCATTGGGTGCTGTTCCGTGCCATGAAACCTGATCTTCCATATAAGAAACGCCCTTGCCTTTAACGCTGTTTGCAATAATAACCGAGGGCTTACCTTTAAATTCTGCGGCAGCATTGAACGCTGCGTCAATTTCATCAAAGCTGTGAGCGCAGATTTCAATAACATTCCATCCGAAAGCCTTGAATTTTTCGGGAATCGGATAAGGAGAGTTAACCTCGGATATTTTACCGTCAATCTGCAAACCGTTATTATCAACAACAGCAACAAGATTATCAAGACCCTTTGCGGAAGCAAACATTGCTGCCTCCCAGACCTGACCTTCCTGAATCTCGCCGTCACCGAGAACGGTATAAACTCTGTAGTTCTTTCCGCCGAGCTTTGCGCCGAGCGCCATTCCGCAGGCGGCGGAAATTCCCTGACCGAGAGAACCCGTGCTCATGTCAACGCCGGGAGTGTATTTGATGCTCGGATGACCCTGAAGCATTGAATCACTCTTTCTCAAAGTCTTAATTTCCTCAACAGGAAAATATCCTTTAAGCGCAAGAACGGAATAGAGGGCGGGTGCCGCATGACCCTTTGAAAGGACGAATCTGTCTCTGTCCTCACTCTTGGGATTCTGCGGGTCAACATTCATGTGATGAAAATACAAATAGGTCAGAATATCAACGCAGGAAAGCGAGCCGCCCGGATGGCCGGATTTTGCATTGAAAACCCCTTCAATAATTCCCATTCTCGCTTTACAAGCTTTGATTTTTAACTGTTTTCTGATAACTGCATCCATTGCAGCCACCTCCCGATATTTTATATTTTTATGTTGATGGTTATTCTTTTGACTCAATATATTCAAGGAAATCGGCAACGGCTCCCTTGTTACAATGGCAGGCAACAAATTCCGAAATATTCTTAAGTTCCTTCGGTGCCTGACCGCAGCAAGCGGGAACTCCGACGCTTTTCAGCATATCAAAATCATTGAAATAATCGCCGATAGCTCCGGTATGAGACGGGTCAATACCGAGAATTTCCGCAAGCTTCATAACTGCCGTTCCCTTGTGGGTATTTCTTGCAAGAATTTCAAAGCTTGCAACTGAAGATGACATCAAGGTTAAATCAGGGTCGGTCATTGAAGTGAAATGCTCCTTGACCTTTTTAATGTGAATCGGCAGACCCGAAAAGATAACCTTTCCCCAATCCTTTTTGGGAACATCATCAATGTTTCTTATGCACTCATGCTTCAGATTGTCTGCCGCAACAAAAAATCTTCCGAAATATCCTATGCCCGTAACATATATATTATCCTTGGCAATAACAAGGACATCAACGGCGGGAAAAAGCTTTGCCGCTTCAATTGCAAGCCTCATACCCTCATCGCTCATCGGGCTGAAATAAATCATTTCATTTTTTTCAAAATCGTATAGACCTGCTCCGTTGATAACAACCGCAGGAGTGCCTGCAATGGGAAGTCTGCGGAAATGCTTTTCCATGGACTGAGGATTTCTGCCAGAGGCTAAAGTAAATCTGCCTCCCATTGAAACAAATTTTTTAATTGCTTCTTCGTTCCGCCTCGGAAGTCGGCGAAGCTTATTATTAAGCGTTCCGTCAATGTCCGAGGCAATCAACCAATTTGAATAATTTTTATTTTCCATTATTTATTAATTCTCCCGAGAAAATCGGTAAAATACTCAGGCAAAGGCGCTTCAACCCGGATATGCTCCCCCGTTGACGGATGGTCAAATCCGAGAAGCCCCGCATGAAGACATTGACCGTTCAGAGAAACAACGCCTTTTTTAGGGCCGTAAACCGGATCTCCCGCAACCGGATGACCGATATACGCCATATGAACTCTTATCTGATGAGTTCTTCCCGTTTCAAGCTTGAGGGCAACAAACGAAAAATCCCTGTATTCCTCAATTACATTATAATGTGTAACGGCATTTTTGGAGTTGCGCTCCGTAACGCACATCTTTTTGCGGTCATTAGGATTCCTGCCTATCGGAGCATCTATTATTCCACTCCGGTCTTTGAGCCTGCCGTGAACAACGGCTCTGTATTCTCTGTCAAGTGAATGAACGCTTATCTGCTTTGAAAGCGAAACATGAGCGGCGTCATTCTTAGCAACAAGCAAAAGTCCGCTTGTGTCCTTATCTATTCTGTGAACAATTCCGGGTCTTATGACTCCGTTGATACCCGAGAGATTCCCCTTGCAATGCCAAAGAAGCGCATTGACAAGTGTTCCGCTGTAGTTGCCCGGTGCAGGATGAACGACCATTCCTCTCGGCTTATTGACAACGAGAAGATCGTTATCCTCATACATTATATCTAAAGGAATGTTTTCAGGCTCAAGCGAAATTTCTTTCGGTTCGGGAACCGTGAATGTTATAACATCTCCGTTTTTCGGCTTAAAGCTTTTTGAAACTTTCTTTTCTCCGCAAAAAACGAGACCCTCAGAAAAAAGATTCTGAACAAAACTGCGGGAATAATCTGAAAGAGCAAGGCTCAGAAGCTTATCAAGCCTTTCACCCGCAGAATCTTCATCAACGGAAAGAATGACGGGTTCATTAAATTCAACATTAGTTATCGGCTCAAGCATTTTTCTTCGCCTTTTTCTTCTTTTCGGTTATTAATTCATATATCTCATAAAAAATGACCATAAACGCTCCGACGGTGATACAGCAATCGGCAAAATTGAAAACGGCAAAGTCAATAAATAGGGGTTCAATAAAATCAACAACATAGCCGTATAAAATTCTGTCGATAACATTCCCGACGCCGCCTGAGATTATCAAAACAAGGCACACATTCAAAAACATGGGCTTGAGTTTTTTGCTGAGAAGCAAAACAAGGCAACCCGCAAGAATGATCACGGTCACGACTGACAAAGCCTTTGTGCTGTTTGAAAACGAGCTGAATGCCGCACCCGTGTTTTCAACATAACGGAACTGAAATGCTCCGAAAAGAAACTCTTTCGGTCCGTTAACCTTAACGGTTGCAACGGCAATATACTTCGTCAGGCGGTCAAGAGCGGTCAAAACAATGATTGCTGCAAGAGAAAGTGCCTGAAACATGTTAACCTCTCAATAATTATTCGTCAAACATCGAATCAAACAGCGAAGTTATATCATCGTCATCATTGTCATTTTTTTCGCTGTCTGCGTCATCGGCAAGGGAATCAAGATCAAAACTGAATCCCTCAAATTCATCCTCATCCTCTGCTTCTGCATCTTCTTCTTTTTCTTCGGGCTCTGACTTAAAGGCCTGAGGAATAAGATCGTCAAGGCTTGACGGAATTGAATCGGAAGCTGAAAAATCTTCAAGACCGACGCTGTCAATCAAGCTTTCAAATTCATCTTCAACTGCATCGGAATCAATATTATCATCGCTTTCGGGTTCTGCCGCAGTTTCATCGGGGGTATAGACAACCTCTGCTTCAATCTCTTCGGGCTCGGCTGAAGTTTCTTCGGGAATATCTTCGGGCTCATCAGATACTGCAGGAACCTCCGCTTCAGATTCAACGGGAGATTCAACAATGGGCTCTGAAACAGGAAGAACTTCTTCTGCCGGTTCTTCAACATCGGAAACTGACTGTGCGGCTTCATTGATAGCATTAAAAAGGTTCTGCGGAATATCGTCGAGAAGATTAAGCTGACCTTTGCAAAGAGCCTCAACGGATGCCTTGAATTTTGAGGTTGCATCCTGCATTTTTGCAATTTCAGCAGAATAGAATTCATAAGATTTTTTGCTGCTGCCGATTATTCTTTTGCCCTCAGCTTCGGCATCGGCAACAATCTCATTGGCTTTGGCTTTTGCCGCCGATATGGTCTGCTCGGTCTCTCTCTGAGCTCTTTCGGTAAGAGAAGTAACCGCAGTTCTTGCGTTATCAACAATTTCTTTTGCCTTGTCTCTTGCTTCGGATACAATCTGAGCAGACTGTCTGTTGGCTCCGTCAAGAATAATCTTTGACTTTCCCTCAGCGTCGCTGACAAGAGAATCAGCCTTTTCCTTAGCGTTCTTGTTAACCGTTTCAGCCATGCGATGAGCGTCAAGAAGTGAAAGCTTGATTGCTTCCTCATCGTTACGGTAGCTTTCAACCTTATCTGCAAGTATGCTTATCTTTTTGATAAGCTCATTTTTTTCGCCGATAAGGCCTTCGTATGACTCAGCGACGGTTTTAAGAAAAGCGTCAACCTCGTCTGCGCTGTAGGTGCCCTTGCTGATGGGAGTAAACTTTGCATTTAATATCTGTTCGGTTCTGAGCATATGTTACACCTTTCCTCTCACGGTTTACAAATTAATAATCGTAGCCACCGTCGGGATTGCCGCTGAGCTCGTCAAGCAGTTCACCCGAAACGGGAACATTATACGGAGTAATTATGTAAGCTCTGCCGGCAACCTTTTTGAAATCGCCGTGGTTTGCATATGCAACGCCGTAAAGGAAATCAATTATTCTCTGAGAAACATCGTTGGGGCAGGTTTCGAGATTGAGAATAACAATTCTTTTGTCGTTCAGAATATCGGCAACCTCGCCGACTTCCTCAAATCTGTCAATTTTCTGAAAAACAACATGAGGCTTTGCCTGACCTTGGGCAGACTTTGAAGAATTAATATTAACAACATTGCTGTTTGAAGCGGAAGTTGTTTTTTCATTTCTGACCTGTGACTGCGGACGGGCAGCAGGTTCCGGACGGGAAGGCTCAAAATCAAAATCATCGGTATAACCCGATTCAGCGCTGTCGATATAATCATCGTCCGATACATTGATAAACTGTTTCAGCTTGTCTTTAAAGCTCATAAGAATTCCTCCTTAGTTATCTGTAGATTCTGCCGCCGAATATTGCCGAACCGATTCGGACAAGATTCGAGCCTTCAAGAATCGCCTGTTTGTAATCACCTGACATGCCCATCGAAAGGACATTCATATTTATATTATCCCTTTTTTTGCTCGCAATGTCAATAAAGAGACGGTGGATATTTGAAAAAATTGTCCGAATTTCGGCTTCTTTTTCGCAAATTGGGGCTACACACATGAGTCCGTCAATCAAAATGCCCTTAATTTCGGAAATTTCGCATGCTTTTTCAAAAACCTCGTCATAGGAAAATCCAAACTTACTTTCTTCGTTTCCGGCATTAATTTCAAGCAAAATTTTTGTCGTAACACCTGCTTCAGCGGAGCGTTTCCCAATTTCGGTTGCAATTGACACGCTGTCAACTGATTGAATTGTTTCAACCTTGCCGACAATTTTTTTGACCTTATTCGACTGCAAATGACCAATCAGATGAGCCTTGCAGTCAGTCAGTTTGAGCTCAGGCTCTTTCATCAGAAATTCCTGAACCTTATTTTCTCCGATAAGATTAACGCCTCTGTCTATCGCATGGTTAATAAATTTGCTTTCAACGGTTTTTGTTACCGCCATCAACCTGACATCATCGGGGCTTCTGCCGGAAGCTGAGGCCGCCTGAGCAATTTCATCTTTTATTATTTTCAGATTTTCGTCAATCGCCGAAAAGCGTTCGTTATCCGATAACCATTCCATCTTTTAATTCCTTTCCCGAGATTATAACCTCGTCATATAGCTTTAAATGAGGATAATCAAGCTCTATATCACTGCTTTCCGAAGGCTTTGAAGCAATGACAAACGAATCCTCGGAATAAATAATATTAAGGCTTCGGAAATTGACAATGTTGCCTCGCCTTATGAAAACTCCCGATTTACCGTTTTCGTCAACACGGATTGCATCTCTGTCAACTTTTAAGCCCGTATATTCATTAATTACAATTCTACCGTCAACCATTCTGAGCTGAGCCAGATGCTCATTCATCAGATTGCAACGGAAAATCATAAGCGATTTTTCAGAATCAATGGTTTTATTCAGATATACATTGGTTTTAACGGGTTCGCTGTCAAAATCGTCAAAGACAATCCGTGCAGACATGTTTGCTGTTATCTCTTTTGCCTTTGCGGAATCAATAACTGTTGCAATATACCAATTATATCCGTCAATTATTTTGCCGATTGAGGCGGAGGAAGGCTCCTGCTTTTCGGCATTAAAGGCGTTTTCAAGCTGTTCTTCCGTGAGCGAATCCAGGTCGGAGCAGGTCAGTACATTTTCATAACCGTCAACCTTGCTGACATAATATCCCGAACTTTCGGCGGTTATTATCTGAGTCGGGTTCGCAGACGACCTCAAGGCGGAAATCTCGTTTTGAAGCGAAGCAATTTTAGCGGAACAGTCAACATTTTTATCAAGAGAAATCTGCTTTCTTGAAAGCTTTTCGCTGAAAAGAAGCTTGTTATCGCTCAGAGAGGAAAAGTCATTATTATAAGCGGCGTCGAGCATCTTAATAAATTCGCCGTCTATTTCCTCTGTAAGTTTTGTAAGGTCTACATCCGCAAGTCTTAACTGACTGTCGATTTTTTTATATGTTTCAAGTTTCGCTTCAAGCGATGAAGCCTGAATATAGTTTTCGGCAGAAGCCTCGGAAGGAAACACAGCCGCAACCGTGCTGCCTCGGCTGACTCTTTCGCCGTTTTCGGCAAGCGGAACGGTTACGCCGCTTGCAGGAGAGGTCAGCAGAGTTTCATCACGGATAATGAACATCTTTGCGTCAATCGTTTCAAGCACCGTCTGCTCTGTGACGGTCACGGTTGAGTAGGTTCTGCCGACAAGATTATACATTTCCGCCGTAAAGAAAAGGACAATTATCAATGCGGCGGCTGCCGCAAGAACTTTTAAGAGTCTGTCCTTGCTTTTCATTCTCTCCGCTCCCCTTCCTTTATTATCTTAATTGCTGTATCGGCAATTTCATCAAAACTACCGTAATCGTCAATATATAAATAATTAATGTTTTCGCACCGTCTGAACCAAGTAAGCTGACGTTTTGCGTAACGCCTTGTCTGCATTTTCAGATTCTCAATGCATTCTTCGAGCGAAGCTTTACACTCAAAATAAGGAGCAAGTTCCTTATATCCTATAGCCTGCTTTGCCGTTGAGCCTGCATGAGAACTTAAAAAGCTTTTCGCTTCTTCAAGAAGCCCCGCTTCAAGCATTGCGTCAACTCTACGATTAATTCGGTCATAAAGAAACTGCCTGTACCTTGCATCAAGACAAATCGTCAATGTTTCAAAGCTTGTCGGGTTCTGCTTTGAAAGTTCATTTTGCTCAGTTATCGTTTTTCCCGTTGTGTGATAAATTTCAAGCGCACGGACTATTCGCCCGACATTGTTGACATGAAGCTTTGACGCCGTTTCGGGGTCAATATTATAAAGCTCGTCAAGCAAGGATTGCGCACCGTTCAGCTCGGCTTTCTTTTTTAACTCCTCACGGTATTCAAAATCCGTTTCGTCCGGCAAAAATTCAATGTTGTCAACAAGTGAGCTGTAATAAAGCCCCGTTCCGCCGACAAGCACGGCTCTTTTTCCTCTGCCGACGATATCATTTATCGCACTCTTTGCCATTTCGCAATATTTTGCAACGCTGAACGGTATTTCGGGGTCAAGAAATCCTATCATATGGTGCAGTATTCCTTGCATTTCCTGTTCTGTCGGCTTAGCGGTTGCAATATCCATGCCTTTGTAAATCTGCATGGAGTCGCATGAAACGGCTTCCCCGTTCAGCCTTTTGCAAAGCTCAACGGCAAGCGAAGTTTTTCCTGAAGCCGTTGGGCCGACGACGGCTATTAGTGGTATTTTAGATTCTGCCAAAATTTTTCTCCAACTCTCTTTGAGTCATTTCTATCAAAACGGGTCTGCCGTGCGGGCAGTATCTTATATCGGGCATTGACAAAAGCTGTTTTGCAAAACGCTCCATTTCATAGCGTGAAGTGAAATTACCCGCTTTGATTGCGCTTCTGCATGCAACCGAATGAAAAATCCAATCAAGTTTTTCAAACATGACATCCTGCTTTTTCTCAACGAATCTGCCTGCAATCTCGCTGATAACATCGGGCACATCGTCGGCTGACAGCTCCATGGGGCATTCTCTGACAATCAGACAACCGTTGCCGAAATCCTCGGCATCAAAGCCCGATTGATTTATCAAATCAAGATTTTCAATTGCCGCAGCATATTCTTCCTTTGAAAGAGTAACGGTTACGGGGAGCAAAAGAATCTGCGGAGTTCTGTCTCCGTTTTCCTTTTTCAGCTTCTCATATATTATTCTCTCATGGGCGGCGTGCTTATCAATAATAACAAGCTTTCCTTTATATTCGCATATGATATATGTCTTGAACGCTTCACCGACAAGTAGGAAATCCTCCTCGCTGAAGTCGGGGGAAGCTTTGGGGTCTTTAATATTATCCGTACTTTTGCTGTCAACAACAGGAACTTGTTCCTGCTTGGCAGGCGAATTCAAGAGAATATCATCAATTTTTTCTTCACGGGCGGGCTCATCGGTCGGAGCCGAAAGCTTAACGGAAGTTAAGGGCTTTTCTTGAGTCTTAACGGCAGGCTCGGAAAAAGTTATTTTTATTCTTTCAACTTTATCGGCAGAGGACGGCTCTGATTTTGGCTTATCTGCGGGAATATGCTGCCAGAAATCCGTCCTTTTTACAGGCTCGGATTTAATTTTAAGCTGTTCGGGAGGTTTAGGCGGCTCGTGATAATAATCTTTATTTATCTGCTTAATTTGTTTTGGCGTATCGCCCGAAGCAAGAGCATTTTTGCAGGCGTAGAAAACCGCATTGAAAATCATTCGCTCATCTGAAAAACGAACCTCGGTTTTGGCGGGATGAACATTTACATCAACAAGTGAAGGATTAAGCTGAATATTGAGAACGCATGACGGGAATTTGCCGACCATAACCGAATTCTTATAGCCCTCGCTGAGTGCCGCACTTCCCGTTGCGGTTTTAATAAGACGGTTATTAATAAAGAAAAACTGCATATTGCGGTTGGTTCTTGCCGCAGACGGCTTTGAAACAAAGCCGCTGACCTTGACTCCCGAACCGACGGATTCGGCAGGAATAAGATCTTCGGCAAATTCTTTACCGAAAACTTCTCTGATGCAGGTCAGCAAATCGCCGTTTCCGCTTGTGATAAGAACCTGCTTGCCCTCTCTGATAAATCTGAAGGATATTTCGGGATGAGAAAGAGCGATTCTGTCAACAACTGCCGCAACTGCATTTGCTTCGGAAACATCTTTTTTCAGAAATTTCATTCTTGCAGGGGTTTTATAGAAAAGGTCACGGACGATAATGGTTGTTCCTTTCGGGCAACCCGCATCGTCAAGCAAAATTTCCTCTCCGCTTTCTATAACATATCTAGTGCCGATGCTTCCCGAATCCGTGCATGTCAGAACTTCAACTCTCGCGACTGCACTGACGCTTGAAAGCGCCTCGCCTCTGAAGCCGAGAGTCATAATTGAATTAAGGTCGTCGGGAGATGCGATTTTGCTTGTTGCATGGCTGACAAAAGCGTTACGGATATCGTCTCTCTCGATTCCGCAGCCGTTATCCGTTATTCTGATATAAGAAATACCGCCGTTTTTGATTTCAACGGTTACGGTATCCGCTCCTGCGTCAACCGAATTTTCAAGAA
>CAYXVM010000030.1:0-13016 GCA_964468465.1 uncultured Clostridium sp. | reverse complement strand
CGGCAGGCTTGATTCAACGAATGTCATAAAATCGCCGTGCGTGAGCGTGATAACAAAAATATCTCTTGACCATACGGCAATTCTCGGCGACACGGTTAAAAAAATAGCCGCCGAAAAATGCGGAATAATAAAAAACGGTGCTCAGACCGTCGCTTATCCGTTTCAGGACGAAGAAGCGCTGCAAGTTATTGAAAGAACCTGTGCAGAGCGTAAAAACAGTCTTGTTATTCCCGATACGGGCAAGCTGACTGTGGGCGAAGAAACGCTTGAGGGCACAGCTGCCGCATATGACGGCATTGAGTTTGTTCTTCCGCTTGCGGGCAGACATATGATTTATAACGCCTGCACGGCGATTGAAGCGGTTCGTTCGCTTTCAAGGCTCGGAATATCTGTTTCGGACAAATCAATTTCCGAGGGAATAGAATCAACAACAATGCCTGCAAGGTCGGAGCTGATAAAAAAGAACCCCGTTGTTTTGCTTGACGGCGGCCATAATGAGGGCTGTGCAGAGGTGCTTGCCGATTTTGTCGGAAAGCATCTTTCGGGCAAAAAAATCATCATTGTTTGCTCTATGATGGCTGATAAAGACTATCTCTCTTATCTGCGGATTGTTGCTCCGCTTGCTTCCGAATTTATTGCCGCAAAGGCGGCAAATCCGAGAGCGCTTGACGCTCAGAGCCTTGCCGAAAGCGCAAAGAAGTTTTGCAAAAACTGCCGTGCAATTCCCGACCCCGTTACGGCGGTTGAAACCGCACGGAACGAATTAACCGAAAACTGCGCTTTGCTCGTCTGCGGTTCGTTCTATCTTGCGGGCGAGGTCAGAAATATTTTGCTTGATTTTTAACCGCATTACTCAATTCAACAAATTTTTTGTTATGAATCCTTTATCCTTAACGGGTAAAGGATTTTTTATTTTTTTCTGAAACGGAGGGAATGTTTCAATGGCAATAAAAATCAGCTCAACGCCGATGCGTGTCACCGTTGCGCTCAGCGGTGAAATGGATCATCACAACGCCGCCGCTCTGCGCCTTGAAGCGGACGAAGCAATTCAGTCTGCGCTTGCGCCGAATATCCGCCTTGATTTCGGAGATGTAACTTTCATGGACAGCTCGGGAATAGGCTTTGTTCTCGGCAGATACAGAATAGTTGAAAGCTACGGCGGCAACCTTGAAGTTGTCAATCTGTCAAGACGGCTTTATTCCATGATGAAGCTTGCAGGGCTTGAAAAGCTTGTAACATTGAAAGCAAAAAATAAGGAGTGAAAAAATTGAAACCGATAAATGAAATGAAGCTTCAGATTGAAAGCCGCTCAGTTAACGAAGCGTTTGCCAGAGCGGCGGTTGCCGCCTTTGCGGCACAGCTTGACCCTAATATTGAGGAAATATCCGATATAAAAACCGCCGTGAGCGAGGCTGTAACAAACTGCATTGTTCACGCCTATCCTCAGAGCGTCGGCACAATTTACATATGGGCGGGAATCTACGAAAACGGCAGATTCAGAGTGAAAATCAAAGACAAAGGCTGCGGAATCCTCAATGTGAAGCAGGCAATGGAGCCGCTTTTCACAACTCTCGGCGGCGAGCGAGCGGGTCTCGGCTTTGCGGTCATGCAGAGCTTCTGCGATAAAATCAGTGTGCGTTCAAAGGTAGGCAAAGGGACGACCGTTACTCTTGAAAAGTCATTCAAAGGACGGGAAGCCTCTGATGATTGAAACAAAAAGCGCAAGGAATGAGCTGGTTGAAAAAAACCTCGGACTTGTTCACGCCTGTGCAAACCGTTTCAGGGGCAGGGGAGCGGAATATGACGATTTATTTCAGGCAGGGTGCGTCGGGCTGATAAAAGCGGCGGATAATTTTGACGAATCAAGAGGATTTTCATTTTCGACCTATGCCGTGCCCGTCATTCTCGGCGAAATAAAACGGCTGTTCAGAGACGGAGGTTCGGTCAAGGTCGGGCGTGCCATAAAAGAAAAATCACGAAACGCTTTGAAAAAGAGGGAGGAAATCGCTCTGTCTCTCGGCAGAGAGCCAACGGTCGGAGAGCTTGCAGAGAGCCTCGGAATCGATTCAACGGAGGCGGCAATGCTTCTCAATGCCTCGATGCCGCCCGTTTCTCTGACCTGCTCCGAGGACGGCGAAAAAAGCCTTGATATTCCGGTTGATTCGCCGGAAAACAAGCTTTCGGATTCGCTTGCTCTGCGTCAGGTGCTTCAGAGCCTTGATGAGCGTGACAGGAAAATGATTGAGCTTCGTTATTACGGCGGCTTGACTCAGTCTAAAACGGGCAGACGGCTCGGCATGACTCAGGTGCAGGTTTCAAGGCGTGAAAAAGCGGTTTTGGAAATAATCCGGGAAAAATTAAGCTCATAGCATTGACAAAGTGCATATGAAAGTTTAAACTAATTGCGGCGGCTTGAGCTGCCGCATATTTTATTTTTGAATCAGGAGCGATTTTCTATGATTAATAACATACCCGACGGCGTATATCCGACCATGGTAACGCCGTTTTCCGATGACAACAAGGTTGATTATAACGGAGTGCTGAAAATTCTTGAATGGTATTCCGAAAACGGAGTTGACGGCATTTTTGCAATCTGCCAGTCAAGCGAGATTTTCTTTTTATCGTTTGAAGAAAGGCTTGAACTGCTGAAATTCATCATGAAGAATAAGCCCGCCGATATGAGCGTTGTTGCTTCGGGTCATACCGCTGACGACCTTGACAGACAGATATACGAAGCCAACGCATTCATTGAGCAGGGCATTGACGCATATGTTTTCATTGCCAACCGTTTTGCAAAGCAGGACGAGGATGATTCCGTTTTTCTCAGGAATTACGAAAAGGCTGTTTCGTCAATTCCCGAAATCGGTCTCGGAATATATGAATGTCCTTATCCCTACAAGCGTCTTATGACGCCCGAAACTCTCAGGCAGTGCGCCCTTGACGGCAGACTCAGATTCTTAAAGGATACCTGTTGCCATATTGATGAAATCAGGACAAAGCTCAAAGCGGTTGAGGGGCTCGGTCTCAAGATTTACAATGCAAATTCCGCAACATTGCTTGAATCTCTCAGAGCGGGCTGTGCGGGCTTCTCGGGCGTTATGGCAAACTTCCACCCTGAAATATATTCATGGCTTTGCAAGAATTATAAGACCGAACCCGAAAAGGCTGAAAAGGTTCAGGCTTTCCTCGGCTTTGCTTCTCTTGCAGAATGCCAGATGTATCCCGTTAACGCAAAATATCATCTCGGACTCTGCGGCGTTGATATCGGTTATAACTGCCGTGTTAAGGATGCTTCAAAATTCACGGAAAGCAATAAAAAGGAAATTGAACAGATGGTTACGGTTGAAAATATCATGAAAACCGCTCTGGAAATTTGCTGAAACTTTTAATTTGAAAAATAGCCGTTACAAAACAAATTTTTTTGTAAAATAAAACAACAATTGCAAAATAATTGTTGATTTATTTAGCTTTTTATGCTAATATATACGAGATAGCGTTAAGCAATTTTTAGAATAACGGAGGAATCACACATGGCACAGAAAAAGACAGTCTTTTTGACCGGCGCTTCGGGCAACATGGGTTGGGAAGGCTTCAAACAGCTCTATGCAAAGAAAAATCAGTTCAACATCGTCGTTCTTCTTCGTGACAGCGAAAAGAACAGAAAGAAATTCGCCGCATATATGAACGACCCCTCGGTTAAAATCGTCTGGGGCGACCTCAAGAAGTATGACAGCGTTCTTGAGTGCGTTAAGGGTTCGGATTATGTTCTTCATGTCGGCGGTATGGTTTCTCCTGCGGCAGATTATTATCCCATCAACACAATCAAGACCAATGTTCTTGCGGCTCAGAATATCGTTAACGCCGTTAAAGCTCAGCCCGATCCCGACGCTATAAAGGTTGTTTATATCGGAACGGTTGCAGAGACAGGCGAAAGAGACGATCCCATCCATTGGGCACGCACCGGCGACCCCATCAAGATCAGCGTTTATGACCATTACGCAACAAGTAAGGTTATCGCTGAGTCGGTATTTGCTGAGTCAGGCCTTAAATATTGGGTTTCGCTCCGTCAGTCGGGCATTCTCTATGCCGACATTCTCAAGAACATGGAGCCCATCATGTATCACGTTCCCATCAACGGCGTTCTTGAGTGGGCAACCGTTGAGGATTCGGGCAGACTTCTTGTTAATGTCTGCGGCGACGATATCCCCGAGGAGTTCTGGAGAAGATTCTACAACATCGGTTCAGGCGCTCAGTACAGAATCACCAACATGGAGTTTGAAGAGCTGCTTCTCGGAACTCTCGGTCTCGGCGACCCCAAGAAGCTGTTTAACCCCGATTGGTTCACACTTCGTAACTTCCACGGTCAGTGGTATCTCGACTCAGATGAGCTTGAAAAATACTGCCACTTCAGAGCTTATGTTCCCATCAAGGAATACTTCAAGAGCATGATGAAGAATGTTGAGTTCTATTATAAACTTGCTTTCCTTGCAAAGCCGTTCGCATTCGCAGTTAAGCCCTTCATGAAGAAGATTGGCCAGACTCCCGTTTACGGCACTCTTTGGTGGAGAGAAAACAAGGTTGCTCCCAGAATCAACGCATATTACGGCTCAATGGAGAAATGGGACGCAATCGGCAGCGATTGGAAAAAGGTTAAGATTTATCGCCCCGAGGACGATCCGACCAAGGTTCGTATCCTTGACCACGGCTATGACGAGACCAAGGATTTCGATTCTCTCACTCTTGAGGATCTTCAGAAGGCCGCTGCTTTCAGAGGCGGCGAATGCCTTGCTGACGAGATCAAGGATATGTATACTCCCGTTAAGTGGAAATGCGCTCACGGCCATGAGTTCATGATGTCCCCGAACCTTGTTCTCCGTGGCGGTCATTGGTGCCCCGAAGAGCTTCCCTCATCTCTTGAAAAGTGCGAGCAGAAGAAATTCCGCTGGGCATACGACGAGGAAGCAAAGGTTAACCCCTTCTTCGCTCAGGTTTGGTATCCTCTCCACGACAAGAGCGAAAACAATGTTTACACCGAGGAAATCTACAAGGATTTCAAAGAGTACAGCAAATAATAAGCTTAACATAAACGGGCTGCAGGCCGAAAGGCTTGCAGTCCGTTTTTTGCATAAAAAACCGCCGTGAGAAGCTTTAGGCAACTCACGGCGATAATTTTTGATTTTATTTGTTTTCAACGGGCATGCCGTCTTTGTCATACATGCAAACGGCTTCAATCATAATTTCAATGCCTGCGGCGATTGCATCTTCACGAAGATTTTCAACATTGTCAAGCCTTGTGTGGTAATAGCGGGGAGGAGTGGGATCCATTGCGGCAAAGCCCGTTGCGGGGATTCCTTTCTGAGTGAATGCGGCTGCATCGGAACCGCCGATATAAATTGATTCAAAGTGAAGGTCATATCCGCAGTTTTTGCCTGCGTCCTGAACGAGGTGTTTTGCGCCCCAATGGTGCTTGACCGTTCCGCTAAGGTCTCTGTCATAAACAGCCATCGTTTCAAGGTCACGGAAGGTATCGCAGGCAACAACACAGGTTTCAATTTCTTTAAGCTCGCTTTCGTGAGCCTTAACATAAGCCTTTGCGCCTCTGAGACCCGCTTCCTCAGAACCGGAGCAGATAACAACAAGCTCTGTGTTTTCAAATCTTGTGTCGGTTTCCTGCATAGCCTTTGCAACGCTCATGCCGACAAGACAGCCCGAAAGGTTATCCGAAGCGCCGGGAACGCTCTTGTAATGGCTCTGGAAAAGCAGGAATGCAAGCTGGAACGGAATGAAAACACAGCCGACAACGAAGCCGAGAACCATGAGCCAATGAGGCTCGCCTGCATTGAGAGCACCTTTTGTTCCCGCAAAGATAATGCCGAGAACGGCAACGATAAGGTCAGCAACAAGTCCGACAACAGCGGGAATAAGCACGCATTTCATGCCGACGCCGCCGAGAAGATAGTTAAGAGTCCATTCATATTGGCTGTCGGAATGGCCGACAATGATTATTCTCTTTTTCGTCTCGCCCTTGGGAGCTCTTTTGGCGATAACATTGTGGCTCGGATGAGCGATAAAGAGGAGATCAATGAACTGCTTATACATGAGAAATTCAAGGATAAGAGGGATAAAGCCGAGAACAACAAGGATAAGTGAAATAACGGGATTTGCGAACGCATATGTAAAGACGCTTGCAATTGCGCAGGCAACTGTGAACGGAATGAAGCCCATGAACGCCTGGCGGTGAACCTTGAATTTTTCGATTTCAACGCTGTCGCAGGACTTTTTCAGCTCATTTGCCATGAGCTGCTGAGCTTTTAATTCCTCGGGTGAGCCGGGGCGTCTGGGGCCGATTTCGTTGCAGATTCTCGTTATCATTTTCATCGAGAAGCGGGAGAGCTTCTTGATATCAAACTTACTGCTGTATTCGAGAGCTGTTTTCATTGATTTTTCCTCCGATAATTGTAATATTATTATAAAAGTATCACAAAAATCATCAAAAATCAATACAAAACACTCAAAATTCGGCAGACTTTTCTATTTTATTTTAAATGTAAAAATCAGATTGCCGAGATTATCGGGCGAAACCGTGACGGATTCGTATTCCGACGGTGCGATGACTTTTTCGCCGTCCTGCCTTGTGATAATATAGTCTCCGTAGGAATAGGCGCAGTCAAGCTCAAGACAGTCAATATATTCTTCAAGGGAGACTGATTTTTCGGCAATGATTTGAGAATGAGGCAGACCGACATAGCGGATATGCCAAGGCTCGTATGAAAAGCCCGTCTCTTTTTCTTTCAGCAGAGGGTATCTGATAATAAAACCGAAATCGCCGCAATTTTTGTTGACATACTGTCCCGCCTCGGATTTCAAAAAGCCTTTCCCTGCGTAATATTTGACATAGACATCGATTCCAAGCCCCGTTTCATGCTCGCTCTCGCCCGCCTTTGCGGCAACGCCCTCGCTGTCTTGCTCATATATTTCAGCCTGTTCATCTTTGCTTCTGAAGGCGCTCATTATTAACAGCCGTGTGCCGAATTTTTCGGTGACTTTCTCCCTGAGAGCCGAGAAGCTGTCAACGGCGCACTTGTTCATCATTGCTTCGGTATCCTCAAACTGCGTTATCTCCGCTTCAAAGCCGTCGGGCAGGGGATGACGGCTGTTAATAAGCATAAGCGACTGATTGAATTCGCATTTTTCCGAACGGAGCAGGTCTTTCAGCAAAACCTCGGTGAAATCGGGCTTTGCCGTGCTGACTTCTTTCATTTCCGAGCTTTTGGTTATCTTATTATAAAGCGTAACCGCTTGGTTTTTGACCGTAAATCTTATGCCGGGATTCACCAAAAGCGCCGCCTGGCAAATCACAAATGCAATCAGAAGAAATATAATTATTCTTTTTAAAATTTTCATTGTATACACCGCCTTATCGGAATGAAGTCAATTGTAATTCCGTGCGGTTTCAAAGGGGTTAAAGAAAAGTTACATTTTCCTTACGGAACGGATAAAAAATAATAAAGCTCCGAGCCTGCATTGCAAACTCGGAGCCGTATTTGTATTATCAGGTTTTACAGGCTGAAAACGCCCGACTGCATGACAACATATTCGATATCCTTGACTCTGAAATATTTTTGAACAGGTTCGTTGAATATGCAGTAATCAGAAATGTCGTAATTTTCAAGTCCGATGGTTCTTATCTTATATGAATGAGCGTTGCAGATAAACAGCTTGTTTTCATAGACGGAAATGTTGACCGGGTGGCAGAACGCCTTTTCTTTTGCGCTTCCGATGCGGAATTCGATTCGGTTGTGCTTAACCGAATAATTGATGATGGCGTTTGAATCGGGAACAACCATCCAAAGGTCTGCGCCGTTAACCGCAAGTGAGCTTGCGGGGTTGCCGAGATATTCCACCTTGGTTTCGGCAATAATCTCTCCTGCCTTGCCGAGCAGCTTAAAATCACCGTTTTCATATGAAACGGCTTTCGTGCTGTTGGTGAGATTTGCGATGCTGCAAGTAACAAAATCACCCAGAGTCCTTGCAAGATCCGCTCCGTTCTCTCCGAATTTTGCATTTATGTATGAAAGAACGGGGATTTTTTCAAAAATATCAATTTCCTGATTGTAATTATAAAAAGCAATTGCTTCTTCGCCCTCGGGCAGGGTTTCTCTGCAAGCGTAAACAAAACCACGCTCCGTCGGCAAAATGTCAAGCAAATCGGCGTTAAAAAGTTTTTGCACCTTCAGTTTCCTCCGGGAAAGTAAAATAAAGCCCCGCCAAGCCGTATGCAGCCGATTGTAACCTGCTGTTTTAGCAGGTGGGTGCCGCCCGATGCTTTCACGCTCCCTTCGTCCGCCGAGAAGGCGGGAGGTCTGCAATCCGCCACCGGAGCAAGGCTCCCTTGAAATGTGTGTTGGGTTACATATAGGCTGCAAATTAATCGCACAAGGCAGGGTGTTGAATATTATAACAAAAATATTATTAATTGCAGGCGGGTGTTTTATTCCGCCTCATCTTCAAATTCAAACATTTCGGAAAGTCTTTCTTCAAAAGCGGCGCCGATTTCGTTGAATTCGTCGTCATCTTCAATCGGGCAGAGATAAGCTTCTCCGTTTTCTTCTTCAACCCTGAGAATTATCAGTTCATCGTCTCCCTCGGTAATTTTATCGGGGGATTCGGGCAGAGGAAGCAGGGCGACATATCTGCCGGTGTCGGTTTCAATTCTGTCAAGCTCCTCGAAAATATGCTCTTTGCCTTCTTCGTCAACGATGCTGACGATATCGGGAGTGTATTCCTGGTTATCCATCCGGTTTAATTCCTTTCATTCTTTCAACTGTTTATATTTTAACGCTAAGTTTGCTTTTAGTCAATAGGAAATCGATATAAGTACAAATTAGATAAAAATATTCAACATTTTCAGAAAAAACTATTGACAAACACTAAACCGTATGGTATATTATAGACGAGGTAAGGAACTAAGGGAAAAATAAAAAGGGTTTTCAAAATAACGGCGGTAACGAGAAAGCCGCTGAGTAATCCGGAAAACCGATTAAAGCAAGCCCCGAAAGCTCCGCCTCTTGACCATAGATCAAAAATCACAGGTCAAAGAGAATAATTGAATAACGGAAAGGCGGCGATACCCGATGTACAGTGATCAGCATCAGCTCGCAGCCGCAGAAGTCCGATAATTTAAACGGCGGATTAAAAGGTAAAATCAGATAAATATATTATGTCTGCAATGAGCCTGCTTAACCGCAATTAATACAGATTGTTGTTATTGAATCGGTAAAGCGGCTGTGAGCAAAAAATTACAATTAAATATGAATATATGGGTTATAGGTTGGTATCCGAGAGAAATTGGCCTATAATCTTTTTTTGTCCGTTATCGTAATTTGCTTTTTTAAAATGCCAAGCAAATTTACATTTTATGGAAAATGCACAATTTATGGCAATTTCTTTTGTAAAAGATGCAGAAAAATTCTCAGATGTAAAATTAAAGCTTGAAAAATCCCTTAAAATGGCATATAATATGAGACGTAGTGTCACAATTATTATTTAAGGAGATGTATCAATCATGTTCAGAGTTGAAAAATCCGGGCAGATGAACGAGGAGGACGGCGACGGCATAATATGTCTGTATTCAGATGAAAGCTTTTTATGCGATCTTGCTCTCGGGCAGGAAGAAGCTGAGCGATTTGCGGACTGCTTAAACTCAAATTCCGTTGAGCTCGTTCATGTCAACGATATTATTGAGGATTTTTTCTACTCGTAAAATTCTGTCATCAAAATAAATATTATAATTCGTCTCTGACGGCAGCAGCCGTTTTGAGGCGATTTTATTTTTATTATTTTATATACTTATTTATTGAAAAACCTTGCAATCTTTTGCTCTGAATGTTATACTTAAATGATTGAAAGGAATGATTGCCCTTGAAACGCAAAAAATGGGAGGTAACAAAAGGCAACAAGGATCTTGCCGCTCAGATAGCGCAGGAGCTCAGTGTTGACCCTCTTGCAGCTCTGCTTGTTACCTCCGCAGGTTTTGAAAATATAGATGAAATCAGCGATTTTTTTGATTCCGACGCTCCTCTGCGTCTTTCTCCGCTTTCGATTGCGGATATGAGCAAGGCGGCCGAAAGAATAAACAGAGCGATTGACAGCTTTGAGCTTATCTGCGTTTTCGGCGATTATGACGCTGACGGAGTGACCGCAACCGCCCTGCTTTATTCATATCTTGAAACAAGAGAAGCGAATGTTATCAGATATATTCCCGACAGACTGACCGAGGGCTACGGCCTGAACATTGCGGCGGTTGAAAAGCTTGCGGAAATGGGCGTTAAGCTTATTGTTACGGTTGACAACGGTGTTTCGGCAATCAATGAGGCACTCAGGGTAAAAGAGCTTGGCATGGAACTTATTGTTACTGATCATCACAAGGTCGGCGGAGAATTGCCTCAGGCATATGCTGTTGTTGACCCTCACAGAGACGATTGCCCGAGCAATTTCAAAGAAATGTCGGGAGTCGGAGTTGCATTTAAGCTTGCATGTGCTCTTGAGGGCGATGACGGAAATATTCTTATTGAGGAATACGGCGACCTTGTTGCTCTAGGAACAATCGGCGATGTCGTTTCCCTGACAGGCGAGAACAGAGTTATGGTTCGCAAGGGAATTCGGCTGATAAACGACAATCCGAGACCGGGCATCAGCGCTCTTATGGATATTGCCGGAGTCGGCGACAAGGTGTTTTCCGCTCAGACGGCGGCATTTACGGTTTGCCCGAGGATAAATGCGGCGGGCAGAATGGGTTCCGCTCAGAAGGCTTTGGAACTGCTTCTCTGCGAAGATGACGAGCTTGCATCTCAGCTTGCCGATGAGATTAACGCCATGAATATTCAGAGACAGGCGACCGAAACCGAAATGTTCTCTCAGGCAACGGCGATTCTTTCGGCAGACCCTTCGATGCTCAACGACAAAATTCTTGTTATTGACGGAGAAAACTGGCATCAGGGAGTTATCGGTATTGTTGCGGCGAGGATAACCGAACGATACTGCAGACCGAGCATTATTATTTCAAGAGACGGCGAAACCGCAAAGGGCTCTTGCCGAAGCATTGAGGGATTTTCAATTTATAACGCTCTTGAAGCGGTTTCGGACTGTATTGACCATTTCGGCGGTCACACTCTTGCGGCGGGTTTAAGCCTTGATTCTTCACGCATTCCGGAGTTTCGCAGAAGAATCAATGAATATGCCGCCGATATTGATATGCCGTTTGCGGTTCAGAGAATTGATTGCAAATTGCTCCCGACCTCAATCAGCCTTGATATTCTATCCGCAGTCAGCCTGCTTGAACCGTTCGGCTCGGGCAATCCTCAGCCCTGCTTCGGGCTTTTCGGAGTGCGCATTGATGAAATTGCTTCCGTTTCGGACGGAAAGCATATCCGTATGATAATTTCAAAAAACGGAGCGAGAACGGGCGTTGTATTTTTCGGTATGCCCGAAAAACGCTTCCCGTTTGAAAAAGGCGACATTGTTGACCTTGCTGTTAATCTTGATAAAAATGTTTATAACGGTGAAACGAGAGTATCTGTAATTGTCCGCGGAATAAGACCGTCGAATACGGACGAAGAAAAGGTACTTTCCGCAATAAGACTTTTTGATAAATTTTCAAGAAACGAAAAACTTTCTCCGGAGCAGGCAAAGCGTCTTTTGCCCGAGCGCAAGCTTCAGGTTGATGTGTTTAAGAGCATCAAATCAAAGCCGCTTAAAGACAGATACTGCGAAGCGCTGTGCACGAGGCTCGGAGATGACGGAGAAAACCTTGCCGCAATAATCGCATCGGTTGAAATAATGCTTGAAATGGGCGTTCTTGCGGCAAACTATGATGATATGATTTATGTTCCCGAGAATCCTACCAAAGTCAATCTTGAGGATTCGGTAATAATGAAAAAAATCAGGAATTTAACGGGTGGAGAACATGAAAGACTTTAAAAAGACAAGTATATGCAAGGGCGAAACTCCCGACGAGTGTCTGGAAAGTCTGATTGAGCTTGTAAAGGAGAATTTCTCCGAAAAAGAAATAAGCGACATCAGACGGGCTTACGCTATTGCAAGCTCAGCCCATAACGGGCAAAAGCGCCTTTCGGGTGAGCCGTATATCATGCATCCTCTGAGCGTTGCGGCTATTCTTGCAAGTCTCGGAATGGACAGCGCATCGATAATTGCCGCCATTCTTCACGATACCGTTGAGGACACAAAGCTCACAAATGAGGAAGTAAAAAAAGAATTCGGCGAAACTATTGCGGAGCTTGTCGAGGGTGTAACCAAGATAGGCAAAGTTCCTTTGCAGACAAAAGAGGAACAGCAGGCGGAGAATATCAGAAAAATGCTCCTTGCAATGTCGAGAGACATAAGAGTTATAATTATAAAGCTTGCTGACAGACTTCACAACATGAGAACGCTCATGTTCAAGCCCGAAAACAGGCGCAGAGAGATTGCGCTTGAAACAATTGAAATCTATGCTCCGATTGCTCACCGTTTAGGTATCAGAGCGATAAAAGAGGAGCTTGAAGATCTTTCAATCAGCTATCTTGATCCCGTTGCTTATAAGGACATTGAAGATTCGCTTGAAAGACAGAGCAAATCGAGAAACGAGTTCCTTGCCGAGATAAAGGCGAGAATTGAGGAAAGAATAAAATCCGTTGTTTCAGGCGCTCAGGTCAGCGGCAGAATCAAATCGGTTCACGGCATATACCGCAAAATGTATATGCAGAACAAGAATTTTGACCAGATTTATGATATATACGCCGTCAGAATAATCGTTGATACAGTTATTGACTGCTATAACTGCCTCGGCGTAATCCATGACATGTTCAAGCCCATTCCCGGCAGATTCAAGGATTATATTTCAACCCCTAAGCCGAATATGTATCAGTCACTTCACACAACGGTTCTCGGCAAGGAGGGTATTCCCTTTGAAGTTCAGATAAGAACATGGGAAATGCACTATACCGCTGAATACGGTATTG
>CAYXVM010000029.1:0-13098 GCA_964468465.1 uncultured Clostridium sp. | reverse complement strand
TTCTGGATGTATTTTTCGGCGTTGACTATCATTCGCATCTCGGAACACGCAGAGGCGGTATGGCGGCAGTCAGCAAGGATATAGGCTTTCAGCGTGATATTCACAACATTGAAAATTCGCCTTTCAGAACCAAATTTGCGGGAATCGTTGACGAAATGCACGGCAACGCCTGCATAGGCTGTATCAGCGACAGCGACCCTCAGCCTATTATTATTCGCTCAAATCTCGGCGTTTACGCCATTGCGACAATCGGCGTTATCAACAATGCGGACGACCTTATTCAGCAGTTTCTCTCGTTCAGCGGCGGTCATTTCACCGCCATGACGGCAGGAAAAATAAATTCAACCGAGCTTGCGGCGGCTCTCATTAATCAAAAGAGCAATTTTGTTGACGGAATCCGCTTCGCTCAGGAAAAAATTGACGGCTCTCTGTCAATCCTTATTCTCAAGGAGGACGGCAGTATCATTGCCGCAAGAGACAGGCTCGGCAGGCTTCCCATTCTTATCGGCAAGGACTGCGACGGACACTGCGTTTCGTTTGAATCCTTTGCTTATGAAAAGCTTGATTATGAGTTTGAAAAGGAGCTTGGCCCCGGCGAAATCGTCAGAATCACTCCCGACGGAGTTGAGGTTCTTTCAAAGCCCGGCAAAAAAATGCGTATCTGCGCATTTCTCTGGACTTATTACGGCTACCCCAACTCGAAATACGAGGGCGTCAATGTTGAGGTTATGAGAAACCGCAACGGCGCAGTTATGGCGAGAGAGGACAAGGCGAACGGCGCTTGCAGCGGCATTGACTATGTCAGCGGAGTGCCCGATTCGGGAACGCCTCACGCAATCGGCTATGCAAACGAAAGCGGAATACCGTTTGCAAGACCGTTCATAAAATACACGCCCACCTGGCCGAGAAGCTTCATGCCCACGAGCCAGAGCGAGCGCAACAGGGTTGCGAAGATGAAGATGATTCCCGTTCACGACCTGATTCAGGATAAGAGCCTGCTCTTTGTTGACGACAGCATCGTCAGAGGAACTCAGCTTCGTGAAACGGTTGAATTCCTTTACAGCCACGGTGCAAAGGAGGTTCACATGCGCTCCGCATGCCCCCCGATTATGTACGGCTGCAAATATCTCAATTTCTCCCGAAACACCTCGGATAATGACCTCATTGCCCGCCGCATAATTCACGAGCTTGAGGGCGAGGAGGGCGAAAAATACATGGATGAATACAGCGACGCTTCAACCGAAAGAGGTCAGGCGATGCTGAAAGCCATCTGCGAAAAATTCAAGTTTGCATCCCTCGGCTATCAGAGCCTTGCGGGTCTTGTTGAAGCCATCGGGCTTCCCGAGGACTGCATCTGCACCTACTGCTGGAACGGCAGAGAATAAACCGAATATCAAATCCCCAAGTGCATTTTTGAAATATAGAAGGTATGTATGATGAGAAAAATTAACGAAGAATGCGGGGTATTCGGAATCTTTTCACCCCGTAAGGAAAATGTTGCGGCGATGGCTTACTACGGACTGTGCGCCTTACAGCACAGAGGTCAGGAAAGCTGCGGAATCGTTGTCAACGATGACGGAATTTTTAACACTTATAAGGATGTCGGCCTTGTCAGCGAGGTTCTGAACGCTCAGACACTTTCGGGTCTCGGCGAGGGCAACATGGCGGTAGCCCACGCAAGATACGGCACGACGGGAGCAGGCAACAGGCTCAACACTCAGCCGATAGTTGTTAATCACATCAAGGGTCACATGGCTCTTGCCCACAACGGCAACCTTGTTAACTCCTATGAGTTGAGAAAAGAGCTTGAGCTCAGCGGCTCGATTTTCCACACGACGAGCGACACCGAGGTTATTTCTTACATTATCACCAAGGAACGCCTCACCGCTCCGTCAATCGAGCAGGCGGTCAATGCGGCGATGAATAAAATCAAGGGAGCTTATTCCCTTGCAATCATGTCTCCCTCAAAGCTCATTGCCGTGCGTGACGAAAACGGCTTCAGACCGCTCTGCTACGGTCAGACGGGCGACGGCAGCTATGTTGTTGCCTCAGAGACCTGCGCTCTTGATGCGGTCGGCGCATCGTTCATCAGAGATATTGAGCCGGGCGAAATCGTTGTTTTCGAGAAAAACGGCATTCGCTCAATCAAAGACCATTGCGGAAAGGCTCCCAAAAAGATTTGTATTTTTGAATATATCTATTTTGCAAGGCCGGATTCCGTTATTGACGGAGTCAGCGTGCATTCGGCAAGGCTGAATGCGGGCGCATGCCTTGCGCTTGAACATCCGGTTCAGGCAGATGTCGTTGTCGGCGTTCCCGACAGCGGAATTGACGCCGCAATCGGCTATTCCCGCCAATCAGGCATTCCCTACGGAATGGGCTTTATCAAAAATAAATATATCGGCAGAACCTTTATCTCTCCGGGTCAGAAATCCCGTGAGGATCTTGTCAGAATAAAGCTGAATCCCATTTCCGACACAATAAAGGGCAAAAGAGTTGTTCTCGTTGACGATTCGATAGTCAGAGGAACAACCAGCGCAAGAATCGTCAAGCTCCTGCGGGATGCAGGCGCAACAGAGGTTCACATGAGGGTTTCGTCACCCCCGTTCCTCAACCCCTGCTATTACGGAACGGACATCGACTCCCGTGACCTGCTCATTGCCTGCAACCACAGCCTTGAAGAAATTGCGGAGATTATCGGCGTTGACAGCCTCGGCTATCTCAATGTTGACCATCTTTCAATGCTCATCGGCAAGCAGGATTGCTACTGCGACGCCTGCTTCACCGCAAAATACCCTACCATAATCCCCGAGGACAAACCGGCAAAAAGCCGTTTTGAAAAGAAAATAAGTGAATCTTCACAGGAGGAATAATCTATGAAAAGCTTCAGCGAAAGCTATAAATCGGCGGGCGTTGACATAACTGCCGGCTACAAAGCGGTTGAGCTTATGAAAAAGCATATCGCAAAAACCCTGACGGCAGGCGCACTCTCCGATATAGGCGGCTTCGGCGGCCTTTTTGAGCTTGACCTGACAGGCATCTCAAAGCCCGTTCTCGTCAGCGGCACAGACGGAGTCGGCACAAAGCTCAAGCTCGCTTTCATCATGGACAAGCACGACACGGTCGGCATCGACTGCGTTGCAATGTGCGCCAACGACATTATCTGCTGCGGCGCAAAGCCTCTGTTTTTCCTTGACTATATCGCATGCGGCAAGAATGTTCCCGAGAGAATAGCAGATATCGTTTCGGGCATTGCCGAGGGCTGCGTTCAGTCAAACGCCGCTCTTATCGGCGGCGAAACTGCCGAAATGCCCGGCTTCTATCCCGTTGACGAATATGACCTTGCAGGCTTCTGCGTTGGCGTTGTCGATAAGGATAAAATCCTTGACAATTCAACCATCGCCGAGGGCGACGCTGTTATCGCCCTGCCCTCAAGCGGCGTTCATTCAAACGGATTTTCGCTTGTCCGCAAGGTTTTCGATGTTGAAAATGCCGACATAAAATCACCCGTTGAGGCTCTCGGCGGCAAATCAATCGGCGAAACCCTGCTCACCCCCACCAAAATTTATGTTAAGCCCATGACCGCTCTGTTTGAGCAGGTAACGGTTAAGGCTGTTTCTCACATCACGGGCGGCGGCTTCTATGAAAACATTCCCAGAAGCATTCCCGAGGGCTTCGGCGCAAAGATTGACAAAGCTTCGCTCAGAATCCTGCCGATTTTTGACCTGCTTGCAAAGACGGGCAACATCCCCGAAAGAGATATGTTCAACACCTTCAACATGGGCGTCGGCATGAGCGTTGTTGTTGCAAAAGAGGACGCCGAAAAGGCAGTTGAAATCCTCAAAGCAAACGGCGAGGACGCTTACATCATGGGCGAAATCATTAAATCGGAAGAAAAGGTTGTTATTTGCTGATGAAAACGCTGCTCAGCGGCGTTGCCGCAGGATTTATGGTCGGAATAGGCGGCGCAGTTTATCTCTCATGCGACAATAAATATGTCGGCGCCGTGCTGTTTTCGGTCGCTCTGCTTGCGATTTGCTATCTCGGCTTTGCTCTTTTCACGGGCAAGGCGGGGTTTATCGTGCCTCAGCACAAAAAGAAGGATGTTTCCGACCTGCTTCTGAGCCTGCCGGGCAACCTTATCGGCGCATTTCTCTGCGCCAAGGCGGCAGGTGTTGCCGCACCCGCACTTGTTGAGAAAGCACTTTCCGCTTGTCAGGCAAGGTTGCTCCAGACCGCTCCGCAGACCTTTTTCAAAGGCTTGCTTTGCGGCGTACTGATGTATATAGCCGTTGCGGTGTTCAGAAAATGCAAATCCCCGCTCGGAGTTCTGTTCTGCATTCCCGTGTTCATTCTCTGCGGCTTCGAGCATTCAATTGCCGACATGTTTTATTTTGCGCTTTCGGGCATAGTCAGCCTTGACGCATTCATTTTCATATGGATTGTTATTATCGGCAACTTTGTCGGAGCGGCGGCAATCGCATTTCTTGATATTAATACCGTTACCCTACATAAAGGAGGAGAAGCCGAATGAAAAACGGTAAGGCTTCAATCGCCGTTCTTGTTTCGGGCGGCGGCACGAATCTTCAGGCTCTGATTGACGCTCAGGCGAGCGGAATCATAACGAGTGGCGAAATTACCCTTGTTATTTCCAACAAAGAGGGCGCATATGCGCTCGAAAGAGCGGCAAAAGCAGGAATCAGAACCGAAACCGTGCTGAAAAGCGAAACTCCCGATTTTGAGGGCAGACTCATTGAACTGCTTGACGGCAGCGGCATTGACCTGATAATTCTTGCAGGCTTTATGAGCATTCTCAGCGAACGCTTCACCTCTCATTATAAAGACAGAATAATAAATGTTCACCCCTCTCTGATTCCCTCGTTCTGCGGCGAGGGCTTCTACGGTCTGAGAGTTCATCGGGCGGCGCTTGACTACGGAGTTAAGGTCACGGGCGCAACGGTTCATTTTGTTAATGAAATCCCCGACGGCGGCCGCATTATAATGCAGAAAGCCGTTGAAATTGAGCCGGGAGATACCCCCGAAATTCTTCAAAAGAGGGTCATGGAACAGGCTGAATGGAAAATTCTTCCCCTTGCGGCGGAAAAGGTCTGCAAGGATATCATATCATAACGGAGGCGCACGAAATGAAGGTTCTTGTTGTCGGCGGCGGCGGCCGTGAACCCGCCATAATCAAAAAGCTTAAAGAGAACAAAGAGATTGAAAAAATATATGCTCTGCCGGGCAACGGCGGCATGGCAAACGATGCTGAATGCGTTGCAATCGGCGCAAAGGATATCCCCGCAATCGTTGAGTTCGCCAAAACCCACGATATCGGCTTTGCCGTTGTCGCTCCCGATGACCCGCTGGTTCTCGGAGCGGTTGATGAGCTTCAGAAATGCGGAATTCCCTGCTTCGGCCCCGAAAAAAAGGCGGCAATCATTGAGGGAAGCAAGGTTTTCTCCAAAAATCTGATGAAGAAATACGGAATCCCCACCGCCGCATATGAAGTTTTTGATTCAGCCGAAAAAGCGCTGAAATATCTTGAAACTGCGCCGATTCCGACCGTTATCAAGGCGGACGGACTTGCTCTTGGCAAGGGTGTTATTATCGCAATGACCCGCAGTGAGGCTGCCGACGCAGTTAAAACCATCATGGAGGACAAGGCGTTCGGCGAGAGCGGCAATCAGATTGTTATTGAAGAATATCTTGAGGGTCCCGAAGTTTCGGTTCTTTCTTTCACCGACGGCAAAACCGTTGTTCCGATGATTTCATCAATGGATCACAAGAGAGCGCACGATAATGACGAGGGTCTCAACACGGGCGGCATGGGAACGGTTGCCCCCAACCCCTATTACACCCCCGAGGTTGCCGAAAGATGCATGAAAGAGATTTTCCTGCCGACAATTAATGCCATGAACGCCGAGGGCAGAACCTTCAAGGGCTGTCTGTATTTCGGACTTATGATAACAAAGAACGGCCCGAAGGTTATCGAATATAACTGCCGTTTCGGCGACCCTGAAACTCAGGTTGTGCTTCCTCTGCTTGAAAGCGACCTTTTTGAGATTATGAAAAGCGTTGCGGCAGGCACTCTGAGCGAAACAGAGGTTAAATTCAGCCAAAAGCACGCCTGCTGTGTCGTTATGGCATCGGACGGCTATCCTCAGAAATATCAGACGGGCTTTGAAATCACCATGCCCGCCGATAAAAATATCTATGTTGCAGGAGCAAAGCTTGACGGCGGAAAGCTCCTGACCGCAGGCGGCAGAGTTCTCGGAGTTACCGAGACCGCCGATACTCTTGAAAACGCCGTTAAAAAGGCATACGAAACCGTCAAAACCGTTCATTTTGAAAACGCCTATTACCGAAAGGATATCGGCAAAAAAGCCTTGGAGGTTTAATTTATTATGGTTTACAGAGCTTATGTTGAAAAGAAAAGCGGGCTTGCCAACGAGGCGCTCTCGCTGAAAAATGAGCTTGTTTCCCTTTTGGGCATAAACGGCCTTGAAAATGTCAGAATCCTCAACCGCTACGATATTGAGAACATCGAAAAGGAGCTTTTTGATTATTCAAAGGGCACGGTTCTCTCAGAGCCTCAGCTCGATATCATCACCGAGGAACCCGACCTTGAATGCGACAGACTCTTTGCGGTTGAATATCTCCCCGGTCAGTTTGACCAGAGAGCAAATTCCTGCGCCGAGTGTATTCAGATTATTTCAAAAGGCGAAAGACCGCTTGTCAGAACGGCAAAGGTTTATTGCCTTTACGGCAATATCAGCGATGATGAGCTTGCCAAAATCAAAAAATATGTCATCAACCCCGTTGAAGCAAGAGAAGCTTCACTCGAAAAATACGACACTCTTGCCGCAGATTACGATATCCCCGAAACCGTCAGAACTCTGAATGGCTTTATCTCCCTTTCCGATTCCGAGCTTGAAAAGTTCGTTGCGGATAACGGGCTTGCAATGGATTTTGACGATATCAAATTCTGCCAGCAGTATTTTATCAGCGAACACCGTGACCCGACGATAACCGAAATCAAGATGATTGACACCTATTGGTCGGATCATTGCCGTCACACGACCTTCCTGACCGAGATTGATTCGGTTAAATTTGAAGATGAGCTTCTTCAGAAGGCTTATGACGAATATCTTGCCGCAAGAAAGGCAACGGGCAGAACCAAGCCGATTAACCTTATGGATATCGGCACGATTGCCGCCCGTTATCTCAAGCATGAGGGACTACTCCCGAAGCTTGACGAGAGCGAAGAAATCAACGCCTGCACGGTCAAAATCGATGTTGAAATCGGCGGTAAGACCGAAAAATGGCTTCTTCTTTTCAAAAACGAAACCCACAATCACCCGACGGAGATTGAGCCGTTCGGCGGAGCGGCAACCTGCATAGGCGGCGCAATCCGTGACCCGCTTTCGGGCAGAAGCTATGTTTATGCCGCAATGCGTGTTACGGGCGCAGGCGATCCGACCGTTCCCGTGAGCGAAACCATCGAGGGCAAGCTGCCTCAGAGAAAAATCGTTACCACGGCGGCGGCAGGCTACAGCTCCTACGGCAACCAGATCGGCCTTGCAACCGGCATTGTTGACGAAATCTATCACCCCGGCTATGTTGCAAAGCGCATGGAAATCGGCGCAGTTATTGCCGCAGCTCCCGAAGAAAATGTTCGCCGTGAATGCCCGCAGGACGGTGACCTTGTTATTCTTCTCGGCGGCAGAACCGGCAGAGACGGCTGCGGCGGCGCAACGGGTTCATCAAAATCGCATAACCTTAAATCCCTTGAAAACTGCGGAGCTGAGGTTCAGAAGGGTAATGCACCCGAAGAAAGAAAGCTTCAGCGCCTTTTCAGAAATAAAGAGGCTTCTCTGCTTATCAAACGCTGCAACGACTTCGGCGCAGGCGGCGTATCGGTTGCAATCGGCGAGCTTGCCGACGGACTTGAAATTGACCTCAATGCAGTTCCCAAAAAATACGAGGGTCTTGACGGAACGGAGCTTGCAATCTCCGAAAGCCAGGAGAGAATGGCTGTTGTTGTTGAAGCAAAGGATGCCGACCGCTTCTGCGAAATCGCTCACAGCGAAAACCTTGAAGCAACCGTTGTTGCCGTTGTCAAAGAAAAGCCCTATCTTGTTATGAATTGGAACGGCAAGTCGATTGTTAATATCAGCCGTGAATTCCTTAACTCCAACGGTGCGCCCAAGCATATCGACATCGCCCCCGCAAAGCTTGAAAGCTACGAAAAGGAGCTTAACGGCTCGTTCGGCGAAATGTATACCGCCCTTGCAGGCGATTTGAATATCTGCTCCAAGAGAGGACTTTCCGAGCGTTTCGACTCAACCATCGGTGCAAACACCGTTCTCATGCCGTTCGGCGGCAAGAATCAGTTAACGCCCATTCAGGCTATGGTTCATAAAATTGCCGTTGAAAAAGCGGATACCGACACCTGCTCGCTCATGTCATGGGGCTACAATCCCCTGATAACCGAGAAAAGCCCGTATCACGGCGCATACCTTGCGGTAATCGAATCCGTTTCAAAGCTTATTGCCGCAGGCGCAAAATTTGAGGATGTTTATCTGACATTCCAGGAATATTTTGAGAAGCCCTTGAAGGATGCGAAGCGTTGGGGCAAGCCGCTTTCAGCTCTGCTCGGCGCATTCAAGGCTCAGATGGATCTCAAAATCGCCGCAATCGGCGGCAAGGACTCAATGAGCGGTTCCTTTGAAAATATCGATGTTCCGCCCACCCTTGTTTCCTTTGCGGTAACAACCGAAAACATCAAGAATATTATTTCCCCCGAGTTCAAGGCGGCAGGTCACAGGGTTGTTATGATAAAGCCCGAATACACCGCCGACAATCTGCCCGACACCGCTTCACTCCTCAATGTTTATGACGAGGTTCATTCCCTTGTTGAAAAAGGCAAGGCGGCGGCAGTCTATACGCCCGGCATGGGCGGAGCGGCAGAAGCCGTTCTTAAAATGGCAATGGGCAACTCAATCGGCTTTGAGTTTGCCGAGGAAAACTCCCTCAGCGACATTTTCGGCTATGCCTACGGCTCATTCATCGTTGAGCTGAACGGAGATGCTGCGTGTAGCGGAAAAACTCTCGGCTTCACAACCGATAAAGAATCGATATCATACGGCGGCGAAAGCCTTGATTTCTCAACGCTTCTGCCGATTTATGAAAACAAGCTTGAGGAAATCTATTCCTGCAACATCAAGATGCCCGAAAAGAAAATTGAAACCTTTGATTATAAAGCAACAACCTTTGCAAAGCCTGCTGTCAGAACGGCGAAGCCCAAAGTGCTGATTCCCGTATTCCCCGGCACAAACTGCGAATATGATTCGGCAAAGGCGGCAGAAAGAGCGGGAGCGCAGGCGGAAATTTTCGTTGTCAACAACCTTTCGGCATCGAGCATTGCCCGTTCGGTTGAGGATTTTGCAAAGAAAATCGGCGAAAGCCAGATAATCTTTGTTCCCGGAGGCTTCTCGGGCGGTGACGAGCCTGACGGCTCGGGCAAATTCATCACCGCTTTCTTCAGAAACGCCGAAATCAAGCAGGCGGTTACCGAACTGCTTGAAAAGCGTGACGGTCTCATGCTCGGCATCTGCAACGGCTTCCAGGCTCTCATCAAGCTCGGTCTTGTTCCTTACGGAAAGATTATCGACACGGACGAGACCTGCCCGACCCTGACCTATAACACCATCGGCAGACACCAGTCAAGACTTGTCAGAACGAAGCTTGTTTCCAACAATTCACCGTGGCTTTCAAAGGCAAAGCAGGGCGAGATTTACACCGTTCCCATTTCTCACGGCGAGGGTCGCTTCATTGCCGACGAGGCACTTATCAGAAAGCTTGCCGCCAACGGTCAGATTATCACTCAGTATGTTGATTTCAGCGGCAACGCAACGAATGATATCGCCTTTAACCCGAATAATTCCGATTTTGCAATTGAGGGCATTGTTTCCCCCGATGGCAGAGTTCTCGGCAAAATGGGTCATTCCGAGAGAACCGCAAGCGGTCTTTATAAGAATGTTCCCGGCGAATTCGACCTTAAACTCTTTGAAAGCGCCGTTGAGTATTACAAATAATTCAATAACAAAAAGCTTGCCGACAGCAGTTCCGCCGTCGGCAAGCTTTTTATTTTGTTCTGTTGTTTGCCTTATAAACCTCCGGCAGAAGATCGGCTAAATTGCGGTACTCTCTGTGGCAGTGCTCAAGCATACTTTTTGCGGTTTTATCAGTCAGCACAAGTTTTCTGAAAAACGGATTTTTCAGGGTTTCACCAATCCAGAATCTGCTTATCAGAAAAAGACCGCTGTCGGTTTGTTTAAAAATATGAGCCATTTCTGTGTGCCAAATCAAACCGTTCAGAACGCCGACATGACCGCAAACGATTAAAGGAATGTTGTTGCAGTTCATTGTTTTTCTGTCAAATCCGAATTCCTCTGGGCAGGTAAAGTCAATCCTCAAAGGCATTGCCGCCCCACCGATTCGTTCAACGGGATACTGAGAGTTAGGCTTGAATTCGGGCAGGGTTTCGGCAGAAAAGTATTCTTTATCTTTTTTTCCAAAATAAATTGAGATGTGCTCTCCCGGAAACCACATTCGATACCTTTCTTTAGCCTGCGGATGCCACCAAAACCACCATTCTATCATTTCAGGCGTAATGCCGGGCATAGGGCAGGTGACCGAAACCAAATAAGTTCCGTCATTAAGCCTTTCAAATCCTGTTTCTTTTTGCAGATTTTCGTAACCGAGAATATCGTTTTTGTCTTTAAATTCGGTTTTTGTAATCAATTGCCTTGTCTCCCCGTAACGATAAGGTTTTTTAATAATTCAGAATAATCTGAAAGATTTTTAAAAATGGGTTTTGATTTATTTCCCCACGCAGAAGCGGGAGAAGATTTCATCAACCACCGCCGAGGAAGCCTTTTCGCCAGTGAGCTCGAGCAGGGCGTTGATGGCGTCGTCGGCGCAGACATTGACGGCATCGAGCGTAACTCCGCTGTTCAGGGCGGCGATTGCTTCTTCAACCCCCGAAAGCGCTTTCATACAGCAATTCCGCTGGCGTTCGCCCGTCAGGCAGGCGGCGTTGGGGTTAAATTCATTGGTTGAGAACATTTCGCAAACCGCTTTTTCAAGCTCGCTCCGTCCCTCGCCCGTTGAGGCTGAAAGCTCAACGACAAACGGAAAAGCCGAATTTATGACCTCACGGTCAGCGGCAAGAGGCAGATCGGATTTGTTGAGCAGGGCAATGGCTCTTTTGGACTTGCATTGTTCGATAATATCAAAATCATCGTCGTTCAGAGGCTCGCTTCCGTCAAAAACGGCAAGCACAAGCTCTGCTCTTTCAAGGCGGCGGCGTGCAAGGCTGACTCCGATGCTTTCAACTGCGTTTTCGGTTTCACGGATTCCCGCCGTGTCCGCAATTCTCATAACAATTTCGCCGAGCATGATTCTTTCTTCAACAACATCACGGGTTGTTCCCGCAATGTCGGTAACAATCGAGCGTTCAAAGCCACTGAGCATGTTCATCAGCGTTGACTTGCCGACATTCGGCCTGCCGACGATAACGGCGTCAACGCCGTCGGTTATCGCTCTGCCGCAGTCATAGCGGCGTATGATTTCGGAGAGCCTGCTACGGACATTTTCAAAAACGGGGAGCATATCCTCTGCCGTGGTGTCCTCAATTTCATCGTTGGGATAATCGACCCAAGCCGAAAGAGAGGCGCAGACCGCAATCAGCGAATCGGCACAGCTTTTTATCTCACGGCTGAGCACGCCGTCAAGGGTGTTGAGTGCGGCGGCGGCAGCCTGCTTGCCCGAGGCGCTGATGAGCGACATCACGCTCTCTGCGGCGGCAAGATCCATTTTTCCGTTAAGGAAAGCCCGCTTTGTGAATTCTCCCGCTTCGGCAGGCGATGCGCCCGCTTCAAGGGCGGCTCTGAGAACCCTTTTTGTGATATAAAATCCGCCGTGGCATGAGATTTCGGCGATGTTTTCGCCCGTATAGCTTTTCGGAGCACGAAAAACGAGGCACACAGCCTCGTCTATTTTTTCGTTATTATCAAAAACGCTTCCGTAATGAGCGCAGTAGCCCTTGCTCTCGCAAAGACTTTTTCCGCTTATCGGCTTAAAAATTTTTGCGGCAATTTCAATCGCATTTTCTCCCGAAATTCTGACAATTCCGATTCCGCCGGGTGCGTTTGGGGTTGCAATGGCGGCGATTGTTCGGTTTTCCATGTTTAAATCCCCCTTAGATCCGAAGCACGGTTTCTCGTGGCAGATTTGCCCTTATTCGCAGACAAGCGGTATGCGTTTGCCGTCAATTCTCTTTGCAATGCGTGAAAACGCAAGGGTTGACGGCGAAAATTCGCCCGGAGCCGTTCCCGTGACTGAGCTGAAGCCGATATTCATGTCTCTCGGAACGATTCCGAGAAGCTGAACGCCCGTTTCATCGATGCATTGATCGATATTGAGCAGCTTATGCTTGCAGACGGGCTTGACTTCAAACACATTTATTACAAGGCGGACATCGTCGATGCCGAGCTTGCGTAATTCGTCAAAGGCTCTTGAACAGTTGCGAACGCACACGCTGTCAGGCGTTGAAATGACGATTGCCCTGTCCGCACCGCTTGCCGCAAGGCGGAAGCCACGGTCAATTCCTGCGGGAGAGTCAAGAAAAATATAGTCATAATCTTCCGAAAAAGATTTAAAAAGCATCGAAACGGCGGTCTCCGTCATTTCGGGGCAGAAATTGCGAGGAGAAGCGAGCAGGTCGCAGTCGGATTTTATAACTGCCTGCTCCTTTGTGCATCTCTCAAGCAGAAGATCTCCCCAATCGAAGACAACACGGTCGGAAACGCCGAATAAAATATCAAGCGAGCGCAAGCCGATGTCGCAGTCGATGGCAAGCACCTTTTTGCCCTGCTCCGTGAGCGCACGGCTGACCCCGGTAACAAACGAGGATTTGCCCGAACCGCCCTTGCCGGAGGCAACAAGAATTATCTGCGCCATTGTCAGCGCTCCTTTCTTTTAGGGTAACGGTAATAATCCGAACCACGGTTTCTCGTGGCAGATTTGCCCTTA
>CAYXVM010000028.1:0-13268 GCA_964468465.1 uncultured Clostridium sp. | reverse complement strand
GCCCCTACCGTGTTGCCGATGATTTCTGATGATTTCACAGAAAAGCCGGAATTTGTGTGTTTAAGTATACAATAATTTAACCGTCAGCTTATCAATCCTCCGGCATTTGCTTCGCAAATGCCACCTCCTTTTCAAAGGAGGCCAATGAAGCAGTAACCTATTGCATGGGCTCCTTTGGCAAAGGAGCTGCCCGTAGGGCTGAGGATTGGTAAGTTTGTTTTCAAATATAAGCCATCTTATGCAATTGGTTTTTCGTAGGGAACGCCGTCCCCGGCGTTCCGTGAATTGCTGATAATGCACAGATTAATTGAAGAGTTCGGCGTCACCTATAAACCGGAATTTGACGAGCTTTTTACTCCCTCAGGCGCTATGCGCCAGCTCCCTCCTGAGGGAGCCCATACAGTTAGCTTGATTTTTGCCGTAAGCCGTTTGTATTTTTGCCTCCCTCTTGAGGGTGCGGGTTGCCTGTGGCAACCTCTGAGCGTATGCTCAGAAGCACCGACCGAGGCGGCAGCCGTGACGGAGGGAGTTAAATTCCGATTTATCAAAATAATCATACGTACAGCCCTTGCGGCTGTCCGTAAAAACGGATAAAATACCACGGATATTAAATTGAAAAACATATAAAAACAGGGCAGAGAGAAAAGCCGACGCATCCTGTCCTGTTTTTTTGCGCCCTGCGGCGTGAAAGTGTTACACTGTTTTGGACATTTTTGGTTTGTTGTTGGTTTTTTGTTCAGCAGAATAATTATATAATTAAAAGTCGGGATGGTATCCCCAGGGTAACGGCGATATCCTAAAGAAAATAAGGAGAAAAAGGAAATGAACTTTGACATTTCAAAAGAGAGAATACTTGCCGGCATGGAAAAAATGAATTCCTGCGGCACAAGGCTGACCGGCAGCAAGGGTCACGCCGATTTTATTAAATATCTCAAAGACGAAATCGGCAAAATGGGCATTCAGATTTTCAGCGACCCGTTTTATTTCAACCGCTGGGAAGAAAAAGAATCGTCAATCGAAATCATTGACGGCGGTGAAAACATCAACATCCCCGTTTCCTCGGCTTATCCCTATTCGGGCGAAACATCGGAGAGTGGCATAACTGAGGAGCTGGTTTATGTTGATAATATTTCGGATATTCCGAAAATCAACGGCAAAATTGCCGTATTCGAAATATCCAATGTCAACTTTATCCCCAGCGAGGTGGCGTTTGATAAGCGTTCAAGCTATCCCGAGGATGTTGTTCTGCCCGATAAATACGAGGGCCCCGTTATCACAAGCTTTGTTCAGTGCTTCAACGGCGTTATCTCAAAGCTGAACAAGGCAAAGGCGGTCATTCTTATATGGAAAGGTCTGCATGACGACTGCGTTAAGGGTCAGTATCTTTCGTTTATTCTCGGTTATCAGAAAATTCCGATGCTCTGGGTGACGGAGACCGACGGCAAAAAGGTTATCGAAGCGGCAAAGGAGCATAAATCGGCAAAATTCGTGCTGACCGCTCAGACAGAAGAAAACGCCTTCACCGAGAGCTTTTACTGCATTTTAAAGGGCAAAAATCCCAAGGAAACCGTTATTGTCAACACCCATACCGACGGCACAAACTGCGTTGAGGAAAACGGCGCAATCGCTCTGCTGGAGCTTATGAGAAGTCTCAAGGATGAGGAGCTTGAAAGAACGCACATTTTTGTGTTCACGACGGGTCATTTCCGCCTGCCCCGATTCAAGGATATCAGAACGGGCTCGTTCCAATCGGCTTCACGCTGGCTTGCCATGCACCGTGACCTTTGGGACGGCGTGGGCAGTCACTTCAAATGTGTTGCCAATCTCACGCTTGAACACATGGGCTGTAAGGAGTGGAGAGATGTTGACGGCGAATATATATACACGGGTCAGCCCGAGGTTGAGCTTGTCTATACCGGCAATAAATTCGTCGATAAGCTTTATATTGACACGGTCAAGGAGCGTAAAACCGTTCGTACGATGACTCTCAGAGGTCACAATGCCCTGCATTTCGGAGAGGGTCAGAATTTCTTCACCATGGGAATCCCCGAAATAAGTCTTGTTCCCGCTCCGTATTATCTCTGCGTTGTCAGCGATTCGCACGAGATGGAAAAATTCGACCTTGACCTAATGGCGGAGCAGACCGAAACCTTTGCAAAGCTGATTGAAAAAATCGAGCATATTACGGCAAAGGAGCTCGGCAGAAGCGACGGCTATTCAATTGTTAAGGCAAGAAGCGTTTCGGGTGGCACGGATTTCACCCTCAAGGCCATTGCCAAAAAAGTCAAGGCAAAAATCAAGCAGTAAAACCGATAAATAAAAACAAAAAACAGATTATAGGCTGATCCGTTCGGAAATAACCTATAATCTGTTATTTTTATTGGTTGTTGGGTTTAATTACTTAACTGCACCGATGATGCCGACAACGGCTTTTTCAACAAGACCGATGAGAGTGTTCATGATCTTCGGGAAATCGATCTTTGCAATAACGCCGCTGATTTTCTCGCCGAGTGCTTTCCAATCGGTGTTCTTGATGAAGTTAACGATCTTATCCTGAATGGTTTCTTTCTTCATTGAGCAGCTTGCAACATGGATTTCGTACTGCTCGTTGTCCTCAAACTTTGCGCCGCAGCCGTAGGGGCACTCTTTGTAAGTCTTGGGATACTTAACGGGGCATTTGCCGAGAACATGCTCGTTGTATTTTTTTTCAGAAACTATTTCAACTCCGCAGTAGGGGCAGATGTTTGCCATAGCAAATGCGGTTGTTGCTGCTGAAAGAGCAAAAATGAGGGCGAATACAATTGCTAAAAACTTTTTCATTTAATTTCAATCCTTTCAAATCTCTTTTCTGCGGCAAGCCGCAAAACAAATTCTATATTATTTTAACACTTTTTGTTCATTATGTCAACGGTTTGTGAATTATTTTTGCAGGTAACATTCAAAAAGCGTTATTCGTCGATATAGCTCTTTATAACTTTAAGGCGTGAGAACTCCTCACGCTCTTTTTCGTCAAGAGCCGACGAAATGGACTTAACCTGCTCCTCAAATCGGGGAATAATGATATTTTTGAGCGAATTTGCACGTTTCTGAGCCTTTTTGATGCCCGTTGCAAGGCGGTAAATTCCGTTTTCGGTCTGAGCAAGCTCGGCAGTCAGGATTTTTGCTTCGTTGAAGCGTTTATATGCTTCGTCAAGCCGTGCATTGGTTCGCATGAAGCCGTAATAGTTGTCGATTTTTTCGGCTTCAAGCGTAACTGTCGGAATTTCAACGCCCATGACGCTGCGTGACGAAACCGAAAGCCCGTTTTCAATCGGAACGAACGACGCAAAATCGTCAACCACGCCGAGGCTCATGTTTGCCTTGGCAAGCGCTTCATAGGCAAGGCGATAGCTCTCATTTATCCGCTCTCTGATATCCTTTGCGCAGTCAATCATGCCCATGGTTTCACGGATAAGAATGTTGCGCTTGCGGTCAAGCAGCTCATAGCCGACCTTTGCAAGCTCAAGCGATTTTTTTATTTTCATCAGATTGCCTTTTGTCGGCGGTATTTTTGCTGCCATTCCGTCACTTCCTTTCGGATTTTGCGATTATTATTCAGCCGTTTTTTCTTTTATCGGTTTATAATATTTTTCAATCAGATCTCCGCTGATTCGGTCAAGCTCGCTTTCGGGCAGTATGGTCAGAATTTCCCAGCCGAGGTCGAGTGTTTCTTCAATCGAGCGGTTTTCGTTCATGCCCTGCTTGATAAAGCGGTTTTCAAACGCCTTGCCGAATTCAAGATATTTTTTGTCAATATCCGAAAGCTCATCTTCGCCGATAACCGAGGCAAGCGAAACAGCGTCCTGAACCTTGGCGTAAGCGGAGAAAAGCTGGTTGGCAAGGGCGGAATGATCCTCTCTCGTGAAGCCCTCGCCGATGCCGTCCTTCATAAGTCTTGAAAGACTCGGCAGAACGCTGACGGGCGGATAAATTCCCGTGCTGTCAAGCGAACGGTCAAGAACTATCTGACCCTCGGTGATGTAGCCCGTGAGGTCGGGAACGGGGTGGGTTATATCGTCGTTGGGCATGGTCAGAATCGGAATCTGAGTGACCGAGCCTTCTTTGCCCTTTATCATGCCTGCTCTCTCGTAGAGGGAGGCAAGGTCGGAATAAAGGTAGCCGGGGTAGCCCTTTCTGCCCGGAATTTCGCCCTTTGACGAGCTGAATTCACGCAGAGCCTCGCAGTAAGACGACATGTCGGTCATAACAACGAGAATGTGCATTCCCTTGTCGAATGCAAGATATTCCGCCGCTGTCAGAGCACAGCGGGGAGTTATCGTTCTTTCGATTATCGGGTCGTCGGAAAGGTTGAGGAACATGACAACCCTTGAAAGAACGCCCGATTCCTCAAACGAACGCCTGAAATAATCGGCAACATCGTTTTTAACGCCCATCGCCGCAAAAACAACGGCAAAATTATCGTTGGTTGCGCCCGTGATCTTTGCCTGACGGACAATCTGAACGGCAAGCTCGTTATGCTTCATGCCGTAGCCCGAAAAGACGGGGAGCTTCTGACCCCTGATAAGAGTTGAAAGAGCGTCAATGGACGAAATACCGGTTGAAATGAAGTTTCTCGGATAAATTCTTGAAACGGGGTTGATTGCCGAACCGTTGATATCCCTTGAAACCTCGGGATAGATTTCGCCGAAGCCGTCAATCGGTCTGCCTGCGCCGTCAAATACCCTGCCGAGAATTTCTTCGGAGAGCTTCAGCTCCATGGGTCTGCCCGTCGGAACGGTGGCGGTGTTTTTGAGCGAAAGCCCTTTCGTGCCCTCAAAAACCTGGGCTACAACCTTTTCGCCCTCGATGTCGATGATTCTGCCGAGACGCTTTTCGCCGCCCGCAACATAGAATTCAACGGTTTCTTCGTAGCCGACATTTTTCACCCCGTCAAGCACGACGAGCGAACCGGATATTTCGCTTAATCCAATATATTCTTTAATCATACGAGTCAAATCCTTTTTATCTTGCCATAAGCGAGCTTATGACGGAATCAATCCCGGCAATGTAACCGTCAAACATTTCCGGCTTATCGTTGGGGATATCGTATTTCATCTTGATAAGCTTTTCAAGAATGCCTGACTTTGCGATTCCCGTAACGGGCTTGCCTGCGGCAATCAGAGTTTTGCCCTTTTCGTAAAGATGAAGAATTGTTTTCATCATCAGGAACTGCTTGTTCAGGGGAACATAGGTGTCGTCCTTGTGATAGGCGTTCTGCTGAAGAAATCCGACCCTGATGACCCTTGCAACATCGATAACAAGCCTCTGATCGTCGGGCAGAACATCTGCGCCGATGAGTTTCACGATTTCCATGAGCTTGCTTTCCTCGTGGAGAAGCGAGAGAAGCTGCTGACGGTATGCCATAAAGGAAAGATTAACATTGGTGTTAAAGTAGTCGGCAAGGTCGCCCGCATATTCGCTGTAGCTGTCGGTCCAATTGATTGCAGGGTAATGCCTTGCGTAGGCAAGCGATTTGTCGAGCGCCCAGAAAACGCGGGTGAATCGCTTGGTGTTCTGAGTGACTGGCTCCGAGAAATCCGAACCCTGCGGAGATACTGCGCCGATAACGGTTACCGAACCCTCTTCGCCGCCGAGAGCCTGAACTCTGCCCGCTCTTTCATAGAATGCGGCAAGCCTTGAGGGCAGATATGCGGGGAAGCCTTCTTCGGCGGGCATTTCTTCAAGTCTGCCCGAGATTTCTCTTAATGCCTCCGCCCAGCGTGAGGTTGAATCCGCCATCATTGCAACGGCGTAGCCCATGTCACGGTAATATTCCGCAAGGGTGATGCCCGTGTAAATCGAAGCCTCTCTTGCCGCAACGGGCATATTTGAGGTGTTGGCGATAAGAACGGTTCTGTCGGTGAGCTTTCTGCCCGTTCTCGGGTCAACAAGCTCGCCGAATTCGTCAAGCACCTGCGTCATTTCGTTGCCTCTTTCACCGCAGCCGACATAGACGATGATATCGGCGTCGCACCATTTTGCAAGCTGATGCTGAGTCATGGTTTTGCCCGTGCCGAAGCCGCCGGGGATTGCCGCCGTTCCGCCCTTTGCAATGGGCATCAGAGTGTCGATAACTCTCTGACCCGTGATGAGCGGAACCGTGCAGGGCAGACGCTTTGAAATGGGTCTCGGAGTTCTGATAGGCCATTTCTGGCAGAGCGTGAGTTCGTGGATTCTGCCGTTTTTATCCGTAATTTCGATTATTTTCGTGTTAACCGTATATTGACCGTTCGGAGCGGCAAAAGTGACCGTTCCGCTGAGATTCGGGGGAACCATGACCTTGTGGATGATTGACGGAGTTTCGGGGCAGGTGGCGATAACATCGCCGCCGCGGAGTTCGTCGCCGACCTTTGCCGTGACGGTGACATCCCAGAGCTTCTGCTCATCGATTCCGCACGCAGAGCAGCCTCTTGCAATGAACGGGCCGCTTTCATCGGCTATAACCCTCAGAGGGCGCTGAATTCCGTCGTAAATATTGCTGATTATACCGGGGCCGAGCGTTACGGACATTGCACTGCCCGTTCCCTCGACCGGTTCGCCGGGAGTCAGCCCGGTTGTTCCCTCATAGACCTGAATGGTTGTGAAGCGCTCGTCAATCGAGATAACCTCGCCGACAAGCCTGTCTTTGCCGACATAGACCATTTCCTGCATGGAAAAATCCTTTGTTGCGGCAACCGTAACAACAGGTCCGTTTATTCCGTAAACTGTTTTGTTGGACATATTATTATGTTCCTTTCAAGAATTATCTCATGCTTATATAAAGACCTGAATTTTCTTCAAACCATCTTTTCTGATTTTCAAGGCGGCTGTCAAGAGTGTCGTTAATCAGGAGAGTCATTGTTGAATTGATTCCTTTAACGCCGCCGATTCTGATGCTTTCATCCTGCGAAACCGAGGCGTTGGGGTAGGTGTTGCAGATTTCGTCTTTGAAAGCCATATCCTTGGGTCTGAGCATCAGAGTGACGTTGCCCGAGCCGATTTCTTTGAGAACCTCGCCTGCGCTTTTGATAATAAAGTCCTTGTATTCGGGGCTTTCCGTGAAGGCTTTCAGCTTTTCGGCGGCTTCGGAAAGAGTTGCGTTTGCAATTTCGCTTCTTTTGCTGAAAACGGCTTTTCTGCATTCATCCGCTTTTTCGGAAATGCGTTTGCCCGCTTCAAGCTTTACTGAAGCGCTTTTCGCTCTGACATAGTTCTCAGCGTCACGCTTTGCCTGCCTTTCAAGCTCGGCTCGCTCCGCTCTGAGGATTTTTTCGGTCTCCGCACCGACCGCTTCTTTTTTTTCTGCGGCTGTATCCGTAATTGATTTTATGAAATTATTGATTTTCTTTTGCTGAATCATGCTCTCACCGCCTTATATCTTAATTCCGATTGCCTCGCGGACATACCGCATGATATTATCCTGAGACTGTTCGTTCCTTGAGCCGGGAATAGTCACAACAAGCGTTCCGCTTTCGCCGAGCTTGAGAGAATCGATAAGCTCGGGGCAGGTTGCGGCAAGGCTTTCCGTGATGAGGATAACTCCGATTGAGTCGTCCTCAATGCATTTTCTCAGTTCTTCCTCCGCCTGCTGAGCAGTTTTTGCAAATACTCCCTCAACGCCCGCAAGCCTCATTCCCGTCAGGGCGTCGTGGCTGTTACTGATAAGCTTGAATTTCATGGCGGTTACTGTAAGGTGGGAAGAATCATAAGGAAAGCGATGATGAAGCCGTAAATTGCGACAGCTTCGCCGAGCGCAACGAAAATCATTGCTTTACCGAATGATTTCGGATCTTCCGCAACTGCTCCGATGGCTGCGGGTGCGCCCGATGCAAGGGCGATGCCTGCGCCGATTGCGGCAAGACCGATTGCAAGGGCTGCGCCGATGAAGCTCAGACCCTGAGCAAGTCCGCCGTCGGTTGCCGAGTCTTCGGCAGCTTCTTCTGCTGTTACTGCCTCGGGTACTGCGGGAGCTGCGTCCTCGCCTGCGGCAAATGCGGCGGTCATGCATGAAAATGAAATTGCAAGAGCAACGCCGAGAACAAGAAGCTGTCTGCCGAATGCCTTTTTGCCGCTGTGAGTTTTATCCATGCAGCGGATTGAAGCCCAGACAGAAATTACAAGAGCAAGAATGGGAAGAATAACGCAAAGAGCGATGGTAAGTGATGACATATTTATTTCTCCTTTTGGTTTTATTGATTAATTGTGAGAGGGGTGAACGGTTTGCCGTCGCCGTCATAGAATCTGCTGAAAATTTCATAGAAGTTAAGTCTGAGAACCTGAATTCCGACAAGCAGACCTTCAAGGGCGATAACGAAAATATTGCCGAATATCATTATTATGACTGCCGCCGCGCCGCCGCCCGTTATGCCTGCAAGTGCTGAGAAGGTTGACATCATGCAGGCGTGAATGAGCACGAACGCTCCGACACGCAGAAAGCTGAGCGTGTTTGACATGTAGCTGAGTATAACCTCAAACAGTTCAAAGAAATTCTCAATTATGAAATCCGAGATACTGCCGATTTTCGGCTTTCTGCCGCTGACAAGCTCGCCGAGCGGAGTTTTCAGGAATATCAAGATAATCGGAACGAGAATTCCGCCGATTGCAAGCGCCTTTGTGCTGATTCCGAGGCTTGCAAACATATTGATCAGCAGAAGAATCAGCGAAGAATAACGAACGATTCCGCAGATTCCGTTGTGGCCGAATATCGCCGAGCCGAAGTCACGCTTTTTGAAGCTTGAAAAGACATTGAACAGCATCGAAACGATGATGACCAGAACGCCGATAACGATTGAAGCGATAATGAACATCAGAGCCGATGACATAATCTCAATCGGTTTTTCCTCAAAGCCGAGGGCGTGGAACATGGGGTTGAGCAGTTCTTCATTGCCGAAAACACTGCCGAACACCGTTCCGAAGAACATTCCGCTGATGCCGCAGGGAACGAGAATCTTGCCGAGCTTCATGCCCTTGAGCTTATACATCAGAATTCCGACTATCGCAAGCACGAAGCCCTGACCGAGGTCTGCGAACATTATTCCGTAAAGCAGGGTATAAACCACCGCAATGAGCGGAGTCGGGTCAATTTCGTTGTAGGACGGCACGCCGTAAATTTCCGTGAAGAATTTAAACGCCCTTGTCAGAGGAGAGTTTTTCATCTTTGTGGGCGGCGTCAGTCTCTTGACATCCTTTGCGTTTGCCGATTCAACCTCAACGCCCTCAATTTTGCCGAGCGCATCGGTCAGCTTTTTCTCCGATTTAACCGGAACCCAGCCTGCAAGGAAAAAGCTGCTGTGATATTTTGCGGCATATTTGCGGGCTTCAAAGCTGTCGCTGAGCGATTTGATTTTTGAATAGTAGCGGTTGAACAGGTCGATATGCTCTTCAAAATAGATATCGTCGCTCTCGTCAATCTCCTTTTTGCTCTCCTCCATTGTTTTCAGCTCCTCACGAAGCTGTTTTAGCGTTTGCTCGGGAGTTCCGTGGCTGCCCGGCAGGCGCAGTCTTTCAAAAAAGAGGGAGGCATAAACTCTGTCAACCTCGTCGGTTTTGTCAATCGGGGTAACATAAAGACCCCAGTAGCCGACATCGTCGCTCGAATCGGGATAGAAAATCGAGCTTATATCCTTGTTGTATTTTTTCAGCTTTTCAAAGCTGTCAAACGGCAGTCTGCCGAAGCGGACACGGATGTAATCGCAGTTGAAAACATCGTCAAGATTTATATCAAGGTGTTCAAAATGAGAGAGCTGCTCGATGGTGCGCTTTGTTTCTTCAATTTTGCCGTCAACCCTGGAATCGTGTTCCTTGATGGTTTTGATTGTTTCATAGAGAGCGTCGGTTCTGCGGTTTGCCTCGTCAAGGTCGGTATCCTCGCAGTCGCTGACGAATTCAGGCTTTTTATTGAAATGTTCAAAGATTTCCTTAATCTTCATGAGCCTGAAAGAATAAGGATTTTCTTCGTTCAGATAGGAAAACCCTTCGGAATTGCCCATAAATTCCGCAGCGTTTTCGGGCTGGAAGCTGCCGCTTTCGATGCAGACCTTTAAGGCTTCGTCAAGCTTGTCATAAGGCCCGAGAATGCTCAGCAGCTTCATTTTTTCAACAGCCATTTACTCACGCTCCTTTCTTAAATAATTATCAGATTTGAAAGAATTTCATCCTTCGGCACTTTATAAACAATGCCTTCGATTATTTTTATGATGTTGTCGCATTCGTTCTGCATGATTTGCAGATAAGCCGCAAGCACGATAGCGGGGTCGGACGAAAAATGAATCTGCCTGATTGCGGAATCAATTGCCACTCTTTCGCAGAACAGCTCAAAATCATCCGTGCCGAACGACGCGGCTCTTGAAGAATAGCGGGATTTTTTGAAAATATCCATTGCCTCCTGAGCAGTGGGAGCGGAAATGATTGCGTCAACCGCTTTCTGAGAGAGCAGACAGCGGTAGCCTATCATATTTGCACGGATGGTGCTCTCGGGGAGGGAATAATATTTTTTTGCCCTGTAAATCATGTTGAAATCCGTAAGCTCGATTCTCATGCGGAGATTGTAGCACAGGAGCGTTGCGGTTTCAGACGGCATATTCTTTTTGATATCTGCAAAAAGAATATCGTATTTTATTCGTTCAAGAGTTGCTTCAATGAGCGCAAGGTCAAAGCTGACGCCGTCGGTCTTCGGCAGAACGGCAACAAGCTTTGCATATTTTGTTTTTGACAGATATTTCAGCAGTTCCCGAATCTCCGTTATCTGAAAAAGCTTTGCAAAGTCAATTTTTGTTCCGCCGGTTTCGGCAGGCGGAGTTCTGAGAAGCGATTTTTCGGGAGTTCCCTGTGAAAGATTCATTATATAGTCAAAAATCAGCTCGGTTTCACGGCTGAGCAGATAATATTTGAAAATGCTTTCGCCGACGCTTTTTTCAAAGCCGCAGAGCTTCTGCGCTTCATCAAAAAAGGCTTTTTTAAGCGTGCTTTCGAGCAGAAGCCTTGAAAGCTCGGGAGCATTGGCAAGCGATTCAAAATACGGCGCATAATGCGTGCGTGTTCTGAGAAAAGATGCCGTATCGTGCAGCCTTGTAAGCCCTGCAAGCGATTCAAAATCCGCTTTGCTGAGGCGACAGCCGTATTTTGCTCTTGCTCTTGTCATAACGGAATTTGAAGCCTTTGACTGCATTAACGCCGCCTCCCTTTGTTCAAATTATTTGCCGTTAACGGTTCTTTCGTAGATTTGCTCAACCCAGAAAGCCTTTTTTTCGGCTGCCGTTTTTTCAAGCTCGGCAATATTCTTGAGCGAAGCTTCCTGCGCCGCTTTGATAGCCTTGTCTGCACGCTCATTTTCGCTTTGTTCAAGCTTTTTAAGGCGTTCCTCAGCCCGCTTCATATATTTTTGTTCTATTTCACTGCGCTCTGACTGAATATCTTTTCGGGCGGCTTCTCTGCCTGAAAGTGCCGAAGCAATTATCTCTCTTTGCTGAGCGTCAAAGTCAACCAGCATTTTGATGACCGAGCCGAGATTGTCGCTTTCTTCCCTGATAATCTTTTCTTTATCCATAGCGCACCTTCTTTCTTATTTTTTTATATTCTATATCTTTTGTTCTGCAAATTCAAGTGAAATAATAAACAAACTTTATATTGTGACAACAATCGCTGATTAAAATATGCACATAGAAATCAGAAAACAGCGTTACCGCAGCCGAATAGCCGCAATAACGCTGTTGGAATTTTTATTGCTGAACGGTTTTGCCAGCCTGCGCCTTTTCAATTATCTGACGCTGAAGATCTTTCAAAAGCTCGTTCATCGTTTTGAACAGGGATTTGAAGAATCCGATAAGGACTTCAAAGAATCCGGGTTCCTTGAGGGTCTGACCCTGTTCCTCGGGGGTCATCGGAATAAGCGTATCTCCGTTGTTTTCTTCGCCCTCATAGATGATATACTGGGGATAATCGGGGTCATCCCAGACTGTCATCTTTTCGCCCTCGGGTCTCATTATTTTATAGATAAGCATATCAATTACATGGGGGAAGCAGTTGTGATCTATGTTTTTGATATACCATGTTGTGTCGGGGAACATCGAGGTTGAGGAATCGATTGCCTTGTCGGGGGAGATATATTTGCCGAAACCGTTTGCCTCGGCGTTCTGAATGTAAGCATCGCTGAGAGTTTTGCCTATCGGAGCGCAGGTTGTTCCGGGAGCCTGCTGAGTCAGGGTAACTATCTGGTCGCTTTGGTAAGTGGCGTCTTTCATTATGGGATAAAGCTGAAAACCGTATTTTGATATAAAATAGATGTTAACGCCGTCTGCTTCCATCTGCTTGAGCATCTGAGGAATTCTGACGCTGACGGTGTTATGATAATGGTCAAGCTTTTCAATAAGCCCTGCAAATTCGTTCTTGATGCTTACGCTGTTGAATATAAAGTTTCTTGCTTGAAAATAGCGGTCAGCCGAAACCATTGCCCAATAGCCGGGAGTTGTGGCGTAGCTGACTCTCATAACATCGGGAACAACGAAATAAGCAACATCGGTTGCGGTCATGTTTATGTAATCCATAGTCATGCCGAGGCCGTAGGTCTTGTTGGCAAGGGTGATAACCTGCTTGATGAGGGTCAGAACCGTTGTGTCCTCAAGGTTCTGATTTGCGAAAAAGTCAACGGCGTCATCATCAAAATAAAGCTCGCCCGTGAAAAGGGAGTTTGTTATCGCCGTGCCGTTCATAATGGCGTTATAGAATATTACATCGTCAATATCGCTCCAGCCGTATTCTGACAGATAAGCGGCAAGAATGTTGGTTCCGAGGCAGCGGGCAATAATCTTAACGCTTGAATGACCTGTTGCTTCCTTGACGCGCTGAATGAATTTGTAAAGATTGTCTGCCGTGTCGCAGGGGTCAAGGCGGCAGTCATATTGGAAAAAGTATCTGTAAACCTCGTCTTTTGCTTTTCTGGGAGTATCAACGGGACCCGACGCCCCATGAACCGTGGGAACGTACACTCTGTCCCATTCGTCCGAAGGCTCAGGGCCTGAATTGTTGGTTATGTTGCCGTTATTATCGAGCGCATAGTCCTTATAGATTTCTTTGAATACCTCTGTCAGCCTTTCACGGAAAGGAGTGAAGTCCTTGCCGCCGAGGAAATAGCAGTTTGCATAAATCTTGACAAGCTCGGGAATCTGCTCCTGAACATATTCGTCGCTGACATAGGGGAGACTGGGATTGTTGACATCATCAGAAGGCAGATCCTTGTCTGTTTTGAGAGCGCA
>CAYXVM010000027.1:0-13666 GCA_964468465.1 uncultured Clostridium sp. | reverse complement strand
GAGCTTAACCGACTCGCTTGAATAGCCCTTATACCAAGTGACTTTTTTGTTGTATTCGCTAATTTCTTTTCCGTCAAGAGTTATATTTGCGTAATAATTCTCATTGCTTACCGTTATTTCAAAAGAGGCGCTTTTGGTGATTCCGTTAAAGGTATGATAAACGGTAACGGTCTTTGTGCCGATTGAAGAGGTGTCAACGCTTGAAACATCATAATTATTAACAACGCCGCTTGTTCCGTCGCTGTAATGCGCCGTTATTTCCATGCCGCTCGTGTTGACGGTTTCGCCGAGAGAATAAATCGTCTTGTTGGGCTTCTTTGTTATTTCGATATCGGTAACAAATGTTTCGACCTCAATAACGGCAAATTCGCTGAAATGGTCGGTTTCAAAAACAATGAAATTGCCTTCAAGAGATGTCGTGTAACGAACGAGCGGGTCAACGGGGTCATCAATAACATGATAGACTTTGCATCTTTTCGGGTCAACGCCATCGGGAAGCCTGATTTTAACGGTTACAAAGCCGTTCGGCTGAACCTTTTGAGCGTTGAGAAGCAGATTAATATCAAACAGCGTGATGTTTTTAACCGTGCCGCCGACTGCAATGTTGCCGCCCTGCAAATCGGAAGGGTCTTTCAAATCAACGGTTAATGCAGTGTCTGGGTCAACTTCTTTTGCCGTTGCGCTGACTATAACGCCGTTTGGCTCGTTGCGGAGCACGACATCGGCAAATTCAAGAGCGGAAATTGCGGAATTGATTGAGTCGGCAAATCCGTTGACCTTTGCCTGTTCGGAGATATTAAGCCCGTATTCCACAGCCGCCTTGCTTTGGTCAAGAGCGGTTAGCGAGGATTGAGAATAAAGCCTGCGGTCAAGCTTTTCGCTTTTATCAACCGCCGCTTCAACCACGCTGTAGTCTGCGGGAAGATATTCAAGCCTGTCAATTGCTTCGTTTATGGCTCGGGCGGCGGAATTTACCTTTCCCTGATCTGTTATATCAAGATTTTCTTCAACGGAAGCAAGAGCCGAATCAAGACGGGCAAGGCTTTCGGCGGTATAAAATGATCGGTTGATATTATTTGAACGGATTATCGCCGTTTCAACCGCATAATAATCTGCGGGCTTGTAGTTCAGATTTGCAATTGCCGATGTTATTGCATTTTCCCATTCGTCAATCTGAGATTGGGTGAGACCCTCTGCATTAAAGTCAACCGCAGAAACAGCGGTGTCAAGATCGGCAAGAGATTCATCGGTATAAAAACTGCGGTTGATTGCGTTTGCCTGTTCGATAACTTCGCAGATATCTGATGTGTCAAGTGTTTCGTCCAAAAGAACAAACGGGATATTTTTCCCTACAGCATATTTATGCGCTGGAGAGTCTGTATAACAGTAGACAGTCAGGTTTTTGCATTGGTCAAAAGCGCCGACTTTAATGGCTGTTTCCGCTTGAATAACGGCTTTTTTAACCGAGCTGTGGTAAAATGCACTCTCGCCTATGGATTTTACGCTTGGCGAAAAAGTAATTTCGTTGATTGAGCATTCGTAAAACGCTCTGTTATAAACTTCGGTTACTCCGTCGGGCACGGTATAAACATATCCGTCAATGATTTTCGGTGCAAAATACAATATGGTTTTATCCTTATTGAATACGACCCCGTAATCGTCGGAGCAATAGTATTTATTGTTGCCGTCAACGGTGATTGTCATGGCATATGAGAAAACGGTTAAGCCTATGTATTCAACGGAAGCGGGGAAGGCAATGACATTAATCGAGTAACAGCCGCTGAAAGCGTTGCTTTCAATCACTTCAAGGCTTTGAGGCAAATCAAAGTCTTTTAATTTACTGCAAGACAAAAACGCATTTTCACCGATATATTTCAGCTTGCTGTCAGAGAGTAACACCGTCTCGGCAAGATTTGTGCAATAGTAAAATGCACTTTCGCCTATATATTCAACGCTTGAAGGAAAACCGACGCTTGTTATCTTCTTTCCCTTGAAAGCCTGAGGAGAAACCGAAACGGTTCCGTCTTTGATTAAATATTCATATTCTTCAATCGGCACGGAGCCTTTATATTGAAAAAGCGCATTGTCAATATATATCTCACCGTCGGGCTGAGAATCAAGCCATCCCGTGCCTTCAAAAGCGGATTTTCCGACATATTCAACCGTTCCCGGAAATGTTATATCAGTCAGATTGGATTGATTGTAAAAAGCCTTGTCGGCAATTACCCGGGTGCCGGCTTTGAGTTCAACATTCTCATTCTGAGGAACGGTTCCTTTATATTTCAGCAATATATTGCCGAGATAAATCAACCCGTCAGGCTGGTTTTTATACCACTTTGTTCCTTCAAAGTCGGAAAAGTTTGATATAATTGTCAGCTCGCTGTTATCGGCAAGTGAAACAGAATCAATGTTTTTGCAGGAAGCGAAAGCATTGACACCGATTCGGTTAAGGGTTGACGGTAATTGAACGCTTGTTAATGCCGAATAATTGAAGAAAGCATATTTTGCAATCGATGTAACCCCTTCTTCAATAATAACCGTGTTAATGTTGTCCTTATACGGTTCCCATGTCGGCGGATTGCCGAAATCACAATATGGATACATTGGCCCCGTTCCGGAAACGGTCAGAATTTTGTTCTTCGTGTCAATATACCAAGTCAGATTTTCCCCGCATGAAAAATCTATTGACGCATCGGCTTGAAAAGGTGAGATTTCTGCCAAAAAACCGATTTGAGCAATTGCCAAAGTAAGAATGCAAACGATAGAAACTATCTTTTTCATAATTTAATCTTCCTCATATCAACTCAAATTTCATTGAATTTGCGACGGCATAATCGTGCGCCGCAGAGCCTTCGGAGCATTTTATCGTCACATTGTCGCTCCCGTAAAACGCATCTTCGCTGATGCTCGTTACCGAATCAGGAATCGTTACGCTCGAAAGGCTTGAACAGTTGCTGAACGCCTCGTCGGAGATTGTTTGAGTGCCTTCGGGTATGGTAACGCTCGTCAGAGAGGAGCAACCGTAAAATGCGGCAACGCCGATGCTTTGAAGCGATGACGGCAATGAAACACTTCTGAGATTTGTGCAGTCAGAGAATGCTTCCAGACCGATTCGGGTAACGCCCGACGGAATCGAAACCGATGTTATGCTTGTGTTTCCGGAAAAAGCTCCGGTTCCGATTGCGGTTACGGTTGACGGTATCTGAACGCTGCTCTCATTGCCTGTGTATTCGTTAAGAACGCCGTTGGATATCTTGAAATTATCAGCCGCAGAAGAGGTCTGCTCCGTTGGATCAGTCTTAGCCGCCGTCGGTTTTTCAGTTGTCTGCTTAACGGTTGTGGCAGGCTTTGTGGTTGTCGTCGGCTTTGCGGTTGTCGGAGCCGAGGTTGTGCTCGGCCTTGATGTTGTCTTTTGAACCGTTGTAGGTGCAGAGGTTGTGCTCGGCTTTGATGTTGTCTTTTGAACCTTTGTAGGTGCAGAGGTTGTCTTTTTTGCCGCCGCAGGTTTTGATGTGCTCGAAGCAGACACCGCAGGAGCGGAAGAAATCACTTTTTCCGTTGACAGCTTTGAAGAAAAAGCCGATTCGGATGATTGGGTCTCGGAGAGTGTTGTTTCTTCAAAAGTGACTGCCGCATAAAAGGCATCCGCAACCGTTGCATGGCCTTCTGTTGTTGCGACCGATGAAATCTGAGTTGTTACGGCTTGGTTATCACTTTTTATGTGTTTTGCCATTGCCACTCCGCCGCCTGTTGCAACAGCCGCCGCAACCGCTACAGCCGCAACCTTTGTTGCAACCGCCGCCCCGGCTGTTCCTGCCGCCGAGGTGACAGCGGATGTACCCGCCACAGCAGTACCCGCCGCCGCTGTTCCTGCTCCCGTTGCTCCTGCCGCAGATGTGCCGGCTGCCGCCGCACTTACCGCCGTGGCAGTCGCCGCACTACTTGAGGAAGTTACCGCAGCAATAATGGCGCTTTCTGCAGATGCCGGAACAGTCAAAGCTTTTGCTTTGACTGCAATAAAAGAAACGATGAACGGAATAACTGAAATTCCGTAAAGAGCCTCGTCTTTTTTCTGAAGCTTTTTAAATTCTTTTTCAAGCTTTTTTCGGGCATAATAGAGTCTGCTCATTACCGTGCCCTCAGGCACGCCGAGAATCTCCGCAATTTCTGCCAAGGAGTTTTGTTCATAATAAAACAGAAAAATACACGCCCGTTTATCATCGGGCAAATCATCGATTATTTTCTGAACGGCGTCCAAACTCTCTTTTTTCTCAAAATAGTCTGACGGCAGAAGATTTTCTTCCTCCATGTCAAATTCTTTATTCTTTTTGACGGTAAAGAAAATATCGCTGACCCGTTTTTGCTTTGCAATGTGCTTTTGACATTCATGCTTAACGATAACGCTGAGCCAATTGTTGAAGCTCTCGGGTTTTTTCAGGTTTTTGATATAAAGTGAGACATACATATAGCTGGTTTGAAGAACATCTTCAATATCCTGCTCGTTTTTCAGCAAAAGAGAAGCGGTTGAATAAGCATGCTTGAACGATTTGTGATAAAGTTTTTCAAAAGCTCCGTCTTCGCCGTTTTTAACAGCCTCAACAAGGCTTGTCAAGTCATTGATTTCAATATCCATATTACCCCTCGGAATGAAATAATCTGAACACAGAGTTCAAAATCTTTAATAGATATCTTATTCTATCATATTTATTCAAATTTCTGCAATATTTTTGATTAAAATATTTTTTCGGAAACATTGAATATTTATTGCAATTTTTGTATCGTTAAGCTTATTGTTGCTTATTGAAACTTGATACATCATTCACTCATGCGTCTTCCATAAAACATAGATTATGTTGGCGAAAATCATCATTTTCTTTTTAGCGTTCACATAATGTGTTAACATTCAAAAGAATAATCGGGAGAAGATGAAATCTGAATAAAACACCCCGGAGAATCAGCTCTTTTGAGAACAAAATTCTTCGGGGGCTATTTTATGTTGTGACATCGGATTTGGGGCAGTTATCGGAGTATCTCTTTTTTGGAAAACCATTTGGTCACCGGAAGAAAAACCTTATTTCCGCTATTCATCGTCCTCCGAGCTAAAAACATCGTCATAGGTAGCATATTCGCCATTGCCTTTGGACACCTCGTACGCATCGGCCATCATTGCTTCAACAGCAGGGCGTATGACAAATTCGTTCCCACGAGCAAAGCATTCAGCTTCTGTATCGAATCCGAGCAAAGTAACGAACTTCTGCGGAATGTGAATCTGTCTTTTTGAAAAAATACTGACTATCTTATTTTCCATATTGTCATTACCTTTCATTGAAACCGTTGTTGAATTATTCGTTCCCTTTCCATTATAGAAAGTGTTCAGAAAATACAACTTTTGATTTCTTTAATTATATAATGGTTGATAACTTGCAAATTGTCAATCGATTGTTAAAATACTTTTTAAACAACCATCGAAAAGTTAAAGGGGCTGCCTTAGTGCGACAGCCCCACCTTTGATAAAACCTATTCTATTATACTATCCTGCGAAGGAAATGTCGCAAGACCTGTACTTTTTGAAGAGAGATATATTCCTTCCCCAAAGTATCCACCGTAAATATCAGGCAGAATCTCTAATCGTCCGTTAACATAAGCAAGATTTATGTAAGAGCAGGAATATTCCGTATATTCGGCATCTGAATATTCTTTTTTATACAGATTTATATTTATAATTCCATTTTCTCTGAAATAAATATTATTAATCGAATACCCTTCTTCTGCAATAATATTTTTAACCTTATCATATCCTTCTGCCTTTTCAAGCTCTGATAAAGGTAATTCTTTGCCTCCGTATTCTGCGAGTCCATCCGGAGTCTCATAGAAGAAATAAGGTTTAAATGTATGACCAAACCCACTGGTTCCAGAGATAGAATTAAAATTTCTATCATAATCACTGGAATCAGCAATAAGTGTTTCTGAAAAATATGGGTATGTTATGCTTTGTGTTAAATCAAAGCTGAAAGATTCCAAGCCTTCAATTTCAAGAGCAGTATCGCAAGTCTTACCAATAACTTGCCAAATAGTTACCGGGGCAACGGAAGTGAAAGAATTAGAGATTTGAAAATAATTATTATACTTTCCCCCAACAACTTCACCGGTTGTCCAAAAAGCCCCTGTTTGAAGAACATGATTTTCCCCATCTCTGTTTATGAATAATACGCTGCCGGAATACCCTGTTTCTTCACCTGAATAATATCCCGAGAAAGCAAAAGCCTCATATGTTCCGTCGTAATCATAATCTCCAAAAACAAATTCCAAAACCTCATCAGAGTTAAACGATTCTGCAATATTATAAAACTCATTGTATTTTTTATTATACTCTTTTCTCTTCTCTGAAATATTTATTGAGAGTTCTTCGTTCAGATATTTCTCAACATCTTCGTAAACTGCAACATTTGAATATAGTTTAAATGTTGTAGTTCCGATCTCCTTGTTCAGCTTTTCTTCAAAAATCTTATTATATTTTTTATCCATTTCTTCAAAAAGCTGATCATTTTCCCAATCAAATTCTTCCCACTCGTCGCCGACAACATCACGAGTTTTTGAAAAGCCCAAGTCATTTATACTGTAGAATGCTGCATAATGATAACTGGAAGAACCCTTATTGTGTCCATCGTCACGTAAAAAAATACGATTTTCTTCGGATAAATAAACATCCGGTATAATGCCTGAATGACCCGATAAGCTAACCATACAGAGTCCACTTTTTTCAGTATATGTCATCATATATTGCGCACCAACAACATCCGGGCAAAAAATGATCTCGGAAATACCGTCTTTGTTTATGTCGCAGGCGTATGCTGAGTTTATTTTTTCAAACTCTGCAAGCTTTGCTTCATATGTTTTCATAGCCTTTGCAATTACTTCTTCTGATGCTGTTGCTACCTGAACTTGAGTCTCTGCTGCTTTTGTTGTTTTTGTGGCTATGTTGGTTGTGCTTGAATTAATATTTGAACTTTTTGATTCTCTTTTTGCATTAATTGCTTTTATTCCGAAAGCACCGACAACAACAAGAACAACCGCCGCTGCGGCGGCAACAATTGCTTTGATGTTAATGTTGGCTTTTGGCTTTTTGGGCTTGGGCATGCTTGGCTTTTTCGGCGTTTCTTCGATTGTTTCAGGCTTTTTTGCAACAGATTCGGTCAATCCGTTTTTTAACTCTGAAACGGTCTGAATTCTTTCTTTTATATCAACTTCAAGTCCTTTGAAAACAACTTTTTCAAGTTCACCATAACCCGCAATGCCGAAATCTGCAAAGCTTTTGAGAGGGGCATCTTCTCTTTCCGTGCTTTCGGTGGGCAGTTCACCCGTTATCATTTTATAAAGCGTTGCACATACCGCATATACATCAGTCCAAGGTCCCTGCTTTGAACGGCTTGCATATTGCTCCTTCGGTGCATAACCTCTCTTTACCATAACGGAAAGACTTTTATCGCTGTCTTCAACCGCGAGCCTTGCCGAACCGAAATCAAGCAATTTCACCTTGCCGTTATCGCAAAGAAAAATATTATCGGGCGAAATATCTCTGTGAATTATGTTCTCCCTGTGCATATCTTCAAGAGCATTGAGAACGGGAAGGATAATTTCAATAGCCCTTTCGGGAGCAAGCTTTCCGCCGTTTTCTTCAAGGTGTTTCTTTAAATCCTTGCCCTCAAGATATTCCATTACTATGTATGCCGTGTTGTTTTCCTCAAAAAAATCATAGATATCAACAATATTTTCGTTTTTGGCAAACCTTGAAATCCTTCTCGCTTCATCAAGCATCTTTTTGATGCCCTCTTTTAAAAATCCCTCAGCTTTGCTGTTATAGCACGAAACTTGTGTTTCTCCCATGCTTCTCGTTGAAAAAGAATTGGGAAAATATTCCTTTATCGCAACCGCTTTTTGGATTTTATTATCCCACGCTATATACGTTATGCCAAAGCCACCGTGCCCGATAGCTTTTCCGAGATCATATCTGCCCGCAAGCTGTGTGCCCGGAATCAAATGGCTCTTTGCTTCCGGCTCCGTTCCGACAATGTATCCGCAATAAGGGCAGACATCATACTCTTTGCCAAACTCTTTCATGCATCCAAAACATCTTTGCATTTTAATTCTCCTCAACTTCAAATAAATATTGCAATAGCGGAGTAATTATCCATATTTCTGCCTTTTCCGTTGATTAAAACGGTTTCAACCATCTTGTTCATCCATTCGTCAGGCGTTTCACTTTCTTTGAGAAACCGAACCATATGAGTTTCATCAATCAGCTCCCAGAATCCATCTGAACAAAGCAAAAAGGCCTTACAATCATTTGTTTTTATAGAATCGGACAGTTGATAATTCGGCTTTTCATCGTCAACACCGATTGCCCTCAGGATTTTATTTCTGTCCGGATGAAACCGTATTTCATTTTCGCTGATTTCTTTCGTTCTGACGAGCATTTGAGGGATGCTATGGTCAAGCGTTCTTATGTATTCTGATTTTGCATTAAAGCAATACAATCTTGAATCTCCGATATGACTCCACATACAATTTTCAGGATCGATAATTAATGAAACAACCGTTGTTTTCATTCCATAAGTATTTCCTTTTCTATCCTGATATTCAATGACTGCCTCGTTAGATTTTGAATAAGCAAAATCAAAAAAATCTTTCCCTATGATATTTTTTTGTTCAAAAATATTCTTAAAAAGTTTTGCTACTCCTCTTGAAGCAATGTCTCCGTTTCCGTGCCCTCCTAATCCGTCGCATAAAGTGAAGCAAAATGATTCTCCTCTTTTTGCAACGGAAACAGAATCTTCGTTAACGGCTCTCCCTCCGCTCTCAGATATGATGCTGTAAGTAATCATAATTATACCTCTTAGCCAAAAATAATATACAGAACTACTGCTATTGATGCAACTAAAACACATGCTGAAATTACAATAGCATTTCTAACCCTATTCTTTTTTATTGTTTTCAGTTCGTTATCAATGCTGCAAATATCTTTCTTTTCAATTAAACATTTCTTAAAATCGGTTGCCGTCTTGAACCGAAGTTCGGCTGTCATATCCATTGCTTTCACAATTGACAAGCTTATATTATCCGGTATATCGGGATTTAAGTCTTTCGGAGCCGCAAGCAAATCTCCTGCCGTTCTGTCCAAAGAATCTGTCGGCTTTTTCCCGGTTAAAATCCTGTAAAGAATGGCTCCTGCCGAATAAATATCGCTGAACGGACCCTGCTTGCTTTTTGATTTATATTGCTCGCTTGGGGCATAGCCGGAAGTAAAATGAACCGTCATGGCTTCATCTTTGTATGGAGATGCCTCTTTCAAAAAATTGAAGTCTGTAATCTTAACTTCATTATTAACTGTCAGAATTATACTTTTTGGCGTCAGTCCTCTATGTATCAGCCCTTCTTTGTGCAACTGATTCAGCCCGTCTAAAACAGGAATCATAATTGAAAGTGCTGTTTCTGTGTCAAGAACTCCGCCGTTAGACTTCACAAAATCATCAAGAAACACGCCTTCAATATATTCTTTAACAATATAAACTGTATTATTTTCCAAAAAACAATCAAAAAAATTCACAATATATGGCGATGAATTAAAAATCATCATTTTATTGCTGTTTTTCTCAATTGATGTCAGATTCTTCTGATAGATTGCTAAATTCTCGTCACTGTCCACAAGAACATTGAACCCAAGAGAATCCCTGACGGCAACATCCCTCGGAAAGTATTCCTGTATTTCCACAATTTTTTCATTTTCAACATCAAAAGCTTTATAATCAACAGCGGTTTTGCTGATATTAATCAGTTCGCCTATAAGATACTTTCGGTTTAATAATGTTCTCGCAGGAAGGGCAGATCTTCTTTTTTCTTCGGATTCAACATATCCGCAGTGTTCGCAAACATCACCTGACTTCGGCTCGAAGCAAGAGATGCAGATATTGCTGTATTCCATTTTAATACCTCACAGATTAATTCAGTCTAAAAGTGTTCTCGTTATTTCCAACGCAGAGAACGGAACCTCTGGGAACAGAAACAGTTACTCCTTTCGGAAGCTTTGCGCCGTTTACATATGTTCCGTTTTTTGAGTAATCAGTCACGCTGTAAAGGCCGGTCAATGCGTCGCCCCTTATTGTGCAATGAGTTCTGCTGACTAAACTGTTATCTTCTCCCACAACTATCTGGGATGTTTTAGGATCTCTGCCTATTGTAATAATTTCATCCGGATCAATGCGGAAAATGGCATCCTCATATTCTCCTTTTAATCCCATTATTGAGCCGACAAAAACATCGTCGATTTTTTTAAATATTTTCATATTAATTTTCTCCGTAATCAGTTTTGTGCTTTATTCCAACTAAATGCATCGGAGCAAAACGGAACAAACATCAACTCGGTTTCTCCGAGAAATATTCGGTCATATGCGTTGAGCTTAGTAGGAATTAAAACGAGTTCTTCATTAAGATAGCAAAGCTCCGATGAATCGCCCGGTTGAAGCATAAATGTGTTGCTCTTGGGATCATATGTCAGAATAGCATGCCTTTCTCTTGAGACTGATTTATCTGAACTAAGGCTGATATTCATGTTACCTGCTCTGCCGATAAAGTTTCTGCCGCTTTTAATCTTGAAATCTTCACCAAAATGTGCCCCTTTTGTGCAAACAAGCCACCCTACAACCGGTTCGGTACCAATTGTTTTTTCAAAATAATGAACGGTAAAATTCTCATTGCTTTCGGGTTTCGGATTGATAATCGGCTTCTCTTTTTCAACAGAAACGAAGTCTTCATTTTCTGATGAAAACTCAACTGCATTTTTTCCATCCGTCTTGTTTTTTTCAACTGTATTTATTGTTTCCGGTTCATTTTCATAAATATCACTCTCAGCAACCGAGTTTTTAATATTGAAACTTTCTGCACTCTTCTTTTCAATAAATACTGTTTCATCGGGCGTTTTTGAATTGTTGCAATGCGGACATTCGTCGTATTTTCCGCCGTCATAAAAATGTCCGTTTTCGCATCTTATAAGTCTTTTAACTTCTTTCATCTTCGCAATCTCCTAATCTTCAATATTTAAGTATTTCATGAATTTGCTTTTTACCATGCCGTATCTTCGCTGACTAACCGGAACAAATAAGCCGTTGCTCATTGTCAATCCATCCTTTGTTAAGCTTTTAATACAGCTTGTTTTAACTATGTAGCTTTGGTGTACCCTTATGAACTCGTCCTGATCCAACTTTTGCTCGATTTCATCAAGTTTCGCATAAAATTCACAATCGGATCTTTTGTTGACAATGGTACATTTTCTGCCATTACTGCTGAAATAAAAAATATCGTCAAGCCTAACTTTTTGGATTGCACCGGATACCTTGAATGAAAAATAATTGTCTCCGTCTGATTCATAGTAACAAAAATATCTATCCAAAGTTTCTGCAATCGTTTTAATGGGTACGGGCTTTATCAAATAATCAAAAACCTTGAGTTTATACCCGAATAACGCAAAAGAATCATCGTTAGAAATAAAAATGATTTCAGTTTTAATGTTCCCGCTCTCTCTGATTTTTTTTGCAATTTCAATTCCCGGAAATCTTGTTGAATTTATCTCTAAAAATGCGATATCGAAATCAAAATTGTTTTTAAAATCCAAGTTTAATGCTTCAGAAGGAGAAGTGTATGTTTCAAAACCGAATTCACATTTGTCAAACAAAATATTGACCAGTATTTCTTCAAGATTATTTACACTTTTTTCTGAATCAAATGCAGCTATTTTCAGCAAAATTTTTTCACCCCAATATGCTTTATCCTCTGAGAAGCCTTTCGCTCTTTAGCATTTTTACGCATATAAACCATAAAAATGCGGAATATACAACGCATGAAATTGTTGTCAATAAAATATGCAGCGGTTGAACCGTTCCGAGAAAAATCATCTTTATTGACGCTATTGTATTAAAAACCGGAATAAGCATTGACGCATTGCTGATGTTTGCGCTGTCCATAAACATTGTTAATCCGCTGAGCAGAGTCGGTATTATGGTTATTATGCTCATTTGAGACTGCGCTTCTTTGACCGTTTTGGCGTTAAGCCCGATAAATGTCATAAGAGAAACCGAAAAAACAGAAAGAGTAAAACAAACCAGCACAACCTGTATAATCTGAAGAAAAGATATAACTTGAATATCATCAACTTCGGCATTAAGATTTCCGGTGTACATTCCCAGCGCATCGGGATTCATTTTGAATGATATAATATAAGCAAGTATTGATAATACCATGCTCAAAAGGCTGATTATAAGAATTGCGGTAAATTTTGCCATTAACAATCCCATTCTGCTGACTTGAGTTGTTAACAGACTTTCAAATGTCCCCTTTTCTTTTTCTCCCGTAAAAAGATCTACGGCTACGGATACGCCTCCGCTCATTATCACCATAACCAACATCATGGGGGCAATTGATGCCATCATCGGATTACCGCTGTCAGGAATTATTTCCGATAAATCAGTCATAACCCCATCATAATTAAGAGATTGTATTTTTGAAAAGTCAATTCCCTGACTGACAAGAGATTGATTAAATAATGTATTTGAATACTCGGCAATTTTCTCATTAATATAATTCATTGATGAGACGGTTTTTGTTGAGTTTTTATTATAGATTACATCGATGACTCCGTCTTTTATTTCTATTATTCCGTATATCTCACCCTTTTTCAGATCGGTATACATATCCTCTTTAGCGGATCGCTGTTCAACAATGTTTGTGTTTCCAAATATGTTTTCAAATATTATTTGGTCATTTTCTGTTTTGCAGTTAACAATACACGGAATATTTTCTGTAATATTTCCCCCGCTAAGCTGAGTGCCCATCAAAAAGTACATTACCGGAAAAATCAAAACCGGAATAAAAAGAGTTATAAAGCTTCTTTTATCCCTGAAAATATCAATAAGCTCTTTTTGTAATACTAAACAATAATCCTTCAGCATCAGTCGTTTTCCTCCGCAATCTTAAAGAACATTTCCATAACATCATCAGTTCCTTCGTTCTTTAAGATTTCTTCTTTTGTTCCGTTTCTGATGATTTTTCCGTCTGATATAATAACAAGGTCATCGCAAAGCCTTTCAATTTCATGCATATTGTGCGTTGAAACTATTACGGTTTTTCCTTGTTCTTTGCAGGTCAGAACAAAATCCTGAACATCTCTGATACTGTAAATATCAAGTCCCGTTGACGGTTCATCAAGCAAGATAGAAGAAGGATTATGAACGATGGATTTTGCAAAAGATACCTTTTGACGCATTCCTCTTGAAAAACCTGCAACTTTTTTAAAAAGATATCTGTCCATGTCAAGAAGATTTGACAGTATTTTAATTCTCTGTTCCGCCTCAGCTTCGCTCATTCCCTGAAGTTTTGCAAAATACATAATGTTTTCCCACGCTGTCAACCGATTATAAAGAGACACGTCTCCTCCGAAAAGGACTCCGAGATTTTTTCTTGCTTTTTCGGGATTTGCCGCAACATTGACATCGTCAATCGCAATTGTTCCGGAATCAGGCTTTAATATCGTTGAAATAAGTCTCATGGTAGTTGTTTTTCCCGAACCGTTTGCGCCTATCAAACCCGTTACCCGTCCGGGCATGCCAACAAAAGATAT
>CAYXVM010000026.1:0-13933 GCA_964468465.1 uncultured Clostridium sp. | reverse complement strand
GTTCATCACGACCATAAATATGTCCATTATAAGAATTATTTGTATTTTGTTGTCTGTATTTCTTACTGTTCTGTTTTTTGTCAGAATAACAAAATATTTCAAAACAAAAAAATTAATAATTCCATAAAACTTCAAATTTCAATATTCCAAAATATTGATTAAAGGACAATATGTTAATATTCTGATATGAAACTGAGGAAGGTTTATGAAAGCTGATGCAATAGTTTATACTTCTAATACGGGCTTTACCGCAGAATATGCCCGGATGCTCGGCGATAAAACGGGTCTGCCCGTTTATACGCTCGCCGATGCAGAAAAAAATCTTGCGCAGGGAAGCCGTATTCTCTATCTCGGCTGGCTCATGGCGGGCAAGGTTCAGGGCTATAAAAAAGCTTCTGAGAAATATAAAATTGCGGCTGTGTGCGGAGTCGGAATGGGCGCAAGCGGCACTCAGATTGACGATGTCCGCAAGGCAAACGCAATTTCGGACAGTATGACGGTTTTCACCTTGCAGGGCGGCTTTGACTTGAAAAAGCTCCACGGAGTCTATAAATTTATGATGACATGTATAAAAAAGACAATGGGGAAGAAGCTTGCGGAGAAAAAAGACCGCACCGCCGATGAAAACGATATGCTTGACTTGATTACAAACGGCGGCAGCCGTGTCAGCGAAAGCAATCTCGGCGAGGTTCTTAATTGGCTTGAAGCCGAATAACATTTCATTGAAAAATTAGGGAGGAATAACAATGAAAAAGATAGTTTCCGTGATTCTTGCGGCGGTTATGGTGCTTTCGCTCGGAATCTGCGCAATAGCGGGAGCAGAGTTCGATAAGGATAACATTACGCCTTATCCCGTTATCATTGTTCCGGGCTACAGCGCCGCTCAGCTTCGCCTCAATAACGGCGACGGCACTTATGAGCATCTTTGGGGAGTAAAGCTTGAGGGCGGCGGATTCGGAGCCAAAACCATAGCAAAGCTTGCTTACGGTGCAGTTAAAATGCTTGCGGGCGACCCCGATTATCTTGTTTCGGTCTGCGGACCTGCGGCAAGAAATTTCTGCGAAAAGCTTCGCTGCAACCCCGACGGCACAAGCACATATCCCGTTGAGAGATATTATTGGACGGCTGAGGACACAAACTCCGCAGTTCTCCGTGAGAGATATCCCGAGGGAGATTTTCGCCATGAGCAGGATATAATGGGCGTTGTTGCTCAATATGTCGGAGAAGAAAATATATTCAATTTCAACTCCGATTTCAGAATGGGTGCGATTATCTGCGCACAGCAGCTTGACGAATACATTCAGTCGGTCAAGGAATATACGGGCAAGAATAAGGTCAACCTTATCGCCGTCAGCCACGGCGGTCAGGTTTCGGCAACCTATCTTGCGCTCTACGGCGAAAAGAACGATGTTGACAATGCGGTTCTGACCGTTCCCGCAATCGGCGGCGCAGGCATTGCCTACGATATTTTTAACGGAAGCTGTGACTTCAACGAGGAGCTTATTGTCAAGTTCCTTGAACACGGCTTCAGAAATGAGCAGGATTATGAATGGCTTATCAAAACTCAGCCTCTCGGCGGAATTGACGAGCTTGTTGACAAACTGCTTGTTGAGCTGTTCCCGAAAATCGGCTATTGGGGCAGCCTTTGGGATTTCATTCCCGTTGAATACTATGAACAGCTTAAGGATAAACTGCTTGACGAGCAGGAATGTGCAGGATTAATTGCTCTTTCGGACAGATTCCATTATGAAATTCTGCCGAATATCGGCAAGTCCTTCGCCGAATGCCGTGCAAGGGGCATGAACATTTCAATCATTGCGGGCACGGGCAATCAGGTTGTTACGGGTCTTAAAGAGAATTCCGATGCGATAATCACCGTCAATGCTTCAACGGGCGCAACCTGCGCTCCGTGGGGTTCACGCTTTGCCGACGGCTACACTCAGATTAACCCCTGCGGCGGCAAAAACAAGGTTTCGCCCTCAATGGAGATTGACGCTTCAACCGCCTATATGCCCGATAACACATGGTTCGTTGACGAGCTTTTCCACGGCATGACATTCTGGGATCCGTTCAGCCGTGACCTGATGATAAAGCTTCTTCTGACCGACGAAATAACCGATGTTTATTCCGACCCCGACTATCCGCAGTTCCATGCAACCACCAACCCGTCCCACGGCGTAACAGCCGCCTTTAACAACAGCGTTGAGGGCTTTGCAAGCGACGCCGACACGGCTCTGGTTGTGACCAATGTCTGCAACGAGGGCACGGTCAAACTGCTTGCCGTCAATGTTGACGGAGCGGACATTCGCTTCAAAGTCAACGGCGAAAAGCTTGCGCCCGGTCAGAGCGTCACTCTTGACATGAAGGGCACGCTTCCGAAGGTCAGCAAAAAGCTGATGACAGTTACGCTCAGCTATGTTATTCTGGATTCCTCAACGCCCGTCGGAGAGAGAACGCTTTCTTTCACCCTCGATAACGGCGATCCGGTTGAATATCAAGGCGGTTATGTTCCCGACGGAGCGGTTCAGCCCGTCAAGACCTCACCGCTTGACGGAATCGGTTCCGACGGCTTCCTCGGAGCGGTTTCTGAATATCTTGATATGCTGTTCAAAATCGTTAAGTATTGGTTTGAGCTTGCATTCGTAAAGATTTAACAATAAAAACTCAGCGCATCTCAGCTCTGGGGCAATGCCGTGAGTTGGGATGCGCTTTTTTCATTATTTTACATTTCCGGCGGTTTCTGCGCTATGAATACTCTGAACAGCGGCAGGCAGGCATTGAAAAATTTTTTGTATGCGGCGCAGTAGTCTGCGCTCTGCCTTGTGCGTTTGCAGCCGCCCGAGCGGCACAGCGGATAAACATTGCATTTTTTGCATTTTTCGGGCACGGGAATGCTTTCTTTGATAAAATCCGTTGCCGTTTTGCCGAAAGCCATTGATTTAAAATCCGTTTCAAGAATATTGCCGAGCAGATATTCGTCCGTGCAGTAAAAATCGCAGGGATAAATGTTGCCGTTGCTCTCCGCAACGAACTGATGCGAACAATGCCCCGATATTCCGCATTGCTCCGCCTGCTGACCGAGGAACAGCCTCACCCAATTGTCAAATTGGCGAACGCTGATATACTGCCCTCTGACATAATCCTTGACATAGAGATTGAAAACTCTGATAAGGAAGTCGGCGTATTGGTCGGCGGTCATGTAAAGCTCGCTTTCCTCATTTGAGCCGAACGGGCGCAGGCAGGGGATAAACTGCAAATATCTGAACCCCTTTGAGCGGAAATAGCGGTAGATTCTTTCGCCGTTTTCGGCGCAGTAGCCCGTTAAGACCGTCAGAATATTAAATTCCGCCCCGTGCCGCTTAAGAGTTTCGGCGGCGGTCAGTATTCCGTAAAAGGAGTTCTGACCCGACGGCTTTTTTCTGAACTTGTTGCCCTCTGAATCGCCGTCAAGGCTCAGCCCGACAAGAAATTCGTTTTCCGCAAAGAATTTTGCAAAACCGTCGTCTATCTGCGTTCCGTTTGTCTGAATGGAATAGAAAATACGGCTCTTTTTGCGGTTGAGCTTTTTCACCGTCTGAACAAAATGTTCAAAAAACGGCAGACCGCAGAGGGTGGGCTCGCCGCCCTGAAAGGCAAACGCAACGGGCTGACCGTCGGCAAATTTAAGAGCCTTTTCGATAAGAATATCCGCCGTTTCAGTCGGCATCATGCCGAAGCCGAGATGCTCCCTGTGCTCGGAAACATCCCGGTAAAAGCAGTATTCACATGAAAGATTGCAAAGTGAAGATGCGGGTTTAATCATCAGAGATAAACTCGGCATAATACCACAGCTTTCGGTTTTGAATTATTTTTCCTCGATTATACCTCGGCGGTTCTGCTTGAATTGATTCTGAATTTCGTCAAGTCTCTCGTGATATTCGTCGGCAATTTCGGGATAAACCGTTGTGCGGTTATAGTTTTCTCCGATATCGTCGCTGATGATGTGAAGCCAATTCTTGCGGAATTTGTCGAAGAAAGCGGAGTTATCATTCTGAATCTTGTCAAAATATTTAAAGGTGATATACTGATTGTTTTTCAGAATATCATAGTCATAATCGGGATACTGTTTCATGATTTCGGCGGTCGGAACGGTGTACTGAATCGCCTTGATATCCTCACGCTTCATATGTAAAATGGGATTCTCTTTTGTGTGAATTACCGAGTCGGTTTTAAGGAGCGAAGCCATTGAAACGCCGTCGATTTCACGGTCGGTCGGCAGATAATTTGCCTCGCCGTCGTTGCCCGTGATGCCGCACAGCTCAACAAGAGTGGGGTAGAGGTCAACAAGGGTTGCGGACTGTGTTCTCGTTGTTCCGATTTCGCCGAGTGCGCCGTTTGCGTTATCCCAGCGAATCATGAACGGAACCTTCTGACCGCCCTCATATGCAAGATATTTTCCGCCTCTTAGCTCACCGACCGAGCCTTCAAGCGCAGGGCCGTTATCACTCGTGAAAATGATGATTGTATCTTCCATAACGCCAAGCTCTTCAAGAGTGTCAAAGAGCTTGCCGAGATAGGTGTCAACCTCGGTTACGCAGTCAACATATGTTCCCATGCCCGAAACGCCGTCAAAATCGTCGCCGACAAAAACGGGAGCGTGAGGCCACGGAGAAGCATAGAATGCAAAGAACGGTTCGTCTGAATTCTGAACCTTGTCCGTAATCCATTCGGTCATTTCGTCGTGAATCCATTCGGTCAGCTTGCCCTGATCTTTCTTGCCGTCAACGATAAGCTCATCCATGCCGTGAACGATTTCATACTGACCGTTTTCCTCACGGACATGATAGAACGGCGTCATGTCGTTAACATAGTGGCTGCCGTAGAAATAGTCGAAGCCCTGATTTGTGGGCAGATATTCGCCGTAATCGCCAAGATGCCACTTGCCGAATGCGCCCGTGTTGTAGCCCGCCGCCTTGAAGGTTTCGGCAACGGTGATTTCGTCGCCGAGCATTCCGTCTGCGTTGCCGCCCATTTCAATTGAGTTGAAAATACGGGTCTGAGCGAACGGAGATACAGTTGCAACTGTCGGATAGATAACATTATCCGCAAAGCCTCTGTAGGGGTAACGGCCTGTCATTGCCGCAAAGCGGGCGGGGGAGCAGACCGAATATGATGAATAGAAATTTTCAAGATTCAAGCCGTTTTCGCCGATGCTGTCAATGTTGGGCGTCTGAAAAATAGAACCGTTAAGCGAAACATCGCCCCAGCCGAGATCGTCCATAAGGATGAAAAGCACATTCGGTTTGTTGGAGCTTGAAGCGTTTTTGTCAACGCCCTTGAGATAATCGTCCTGACCGTCCCAGAGTCTTTCGGCGTTGGGCTTTGAGCGCAGATTCATAGTCAGAACATAGAGAATGCTCGTGCCGATAAGCATAAAGCTCAAAACGAATGAAAGAGCTTTTTTTGCGCCCTCTTTTGAAAATGCCTTTTTGGCAATAAAGAACAGACCCCAAAGGCAAACCGCAGAGGGGAGAGCGAGCAGGATATTTCCGAGAAGTCTCGTTCCGAAATTACCTTCGCCCTGAAGCCAAGGATGGTCTGCCGAATTGAAGCCCGTAAGACCCGAGGAGAAAGCTCCGAAGCCTGCATCTGCTCCGAAAATAATGTAATAAACAATAACGCCGAGAGCCGCAGCGGCATAGCCGAAAATCATCGGCGCATAAACCTTTTTCTTAATCAGCAGGCTCAGCAGAATAACTGCCGACATAATGCAGCAATAACCGACGGCAACAACGCTGACGAGGTTCAGCCGCAGAATGAACTGAGCGAGCATGATTGCGATGCCTGCCGCCATGAGAATGAGCGGAAACACCTTTTTGCCCTTGTCCAGAGTGATTTTGTTTTTCATTGCACAGCCTCCGTTTTCATTTTATAACTGTAAACATTATTATACATTATCCGACACCGAATCGTCAAGAGAAAAGAGTATTTCAAAAATCTTGGACACTCATACTGTGTTTTTTGCTATTTTATGTTGTTTTTTTCGGGCGATTAATATATAATGAATAGGTTAAAACTGTTTTGAAAGGAATTTTAATATGAAACTCGGAATAGTCGGCTTGCCGAATGTCGGCAAAAGCACGCTGTTTAATGCAATAACCAACGCAGGAGCGCAGTCCGCAAACTATGCTTTCTGCACCATTGAGCCGAATGTCGGCGTTGTTTCCGTTCCCGATGAAAGGCTGGACAAGCTTGCGGAAATTTATAATCCCGTTAAAGTCACTCCCGCCTTTATTGAGTTTGTTGATATAGCGGGTCTTGTCAGAGGTGCGTCAAGGGGCGAAGGTCTCGGAAACAAGTTCCTTTCTCACATTCGTGAGGTTGATGCGATTATTCATGTTGTCCGCTGTTTTGAAAATGACGATATCGTTCATGTTGACGCAACAATCGACCCTGCAAGAGATATCGAAACGATAAATCTTGAGCTTATCCTTTCGGATATAGAAATGGTTGAGCGCAGGATTGACAGAGTAACAAAGGCGCTCAAAGGCGACAAGTCGCTTGCGGGCGAGCTTGAATTTCTCAAAAGACTTCAGCAGAATCTTGAGGATAATATTCCCGCAAGGAATATGGAATGCGACGAAAACGAAAAAGAGTGGCTTGCCGAAATCGCTCTGCTGACCGCAAAGCCCGTTATTTACGCCTGCAACATGAGCGAGGAGGATTTCGCAAGCGGAATCCAATCGAACAACAATTATCTTAAAGTCTGCGATATTGCAAAGGCGGAGGGCAGCGAGGTTCTTCCCATCTGCGCTGAGCTTGAAGCCGAAATTGCTTCGCTCGATAAGGAAGAAAAGAAAATGTTCCTTGAGGAGCTTGGAATTGAAACGGGCGGCCTTGACCTGCTTGTTAAAAAGAGCTATGCTCTGCTCGGTCTTATCTCATATCTGACGGCGGGTCAGCCCGAGGTCAGAGCATGGACTATCAAAAAAGGCACAAAGGCTCCGCAGGCGGCGGGCAAAATTCACAGCGATTTTGAAAGAGGCTTCATCAGAGCCGAGGTTGTTGCATATGACGACCTGATTGCGCTCGGCTCGATTGCCGCCGCAAAGGAAAAAGGCCTTGTCAGAAGCGAGGGCAAGGACTATGTTATGCAGGACGGCGATGTTGTTCTGTTCAGATTTAATGTATGACGGATAAAACTCAAAAGCTTGTCGGCCATCTTTTTGCCGCAGTAACGATAACCGTATGGGGCAGCACATTTATTTCGTCAAAGGTTCTGCTGACGGTGTTTTCTCCCGTTCAGATAATGATTTGCCGCTTTGTGATTGCTTATGCGGTTCTGTGGCTTCTTCACCCGAAATGGGATAAAACAAGCATAAAGGACGAGCTGGGCTTTGCCGCAATGGGTGTTTTCAGTTGCACTCTTTATTTCATGGCGGAAAATTATGCCCTGCGGTTCACTCTTGCCTCGAATGTCAGCATAATTGTTGCGAGTGCGCCGATAATGACCGCCGTGCTTGCCCATTTCTTCACAAAGAGCGAAAAGCTCAACCGAAACATACTTTTCGGATTTTTGGTTGCGTTTTCGGGCGTTGCCATGGTTGTTCTCAACGGAAAATTCGTCCTGAAGCTGAATCCGCTTGGCGATATGCTTTCTCTGCTTGCCGCTCTTTCGTGGGCTGTTTATTCGGTTATTCTGAAAAAACATGTCGGCAGATTCAACACGATAATGCTGACAAGAAAGCTCATGTTTTACGGTCTGCTGACTTCTCTGCCGATTATGCTCATTCAGGGCGGCGGATTGCCGCTTGAAGCGCTGAAAGAGCCGAAAATGCTCCTGAATCTGCTGTTCCTCGGTGTTCTCGGCAGCGGAATTTGCTATGTGCTCTGGAGCAAAGCGGTTTTAAGGCTCGGAGTTGTTAAAACGAACAACTATATTTATGTCAACCCGTTCGTAACCTTGATGACGGGCGCAATTTTCCTTTCTGAGCCGATAACTCCCATGGGTATTTTCGGAGCTTTGCTGATTATATCGGGCGTTGTCATCTGCTCGAAAAAGCCAAAGGCTTTGACAGCCGAAAAATGATTAAAAATGCACTCTCTGTGGAATGAATATTCACAGGGAGTGATTTTTTTGAAAAAAAGAGCAGTAACGGTAATACTGATGTTTTTGCTTGTGTTTTCCGTTGTAGGGTTTCGCACCGCAAAAATTGCCTCGGGAAGCGTTCAGGCGGCGGCGCACTCGTCGGCAAAGTCGATTGATATAACGACGCTTCGGGGCACGGTTTATGATTGCCGCATGAAGCCGTTGACTAACGGCGAAACCGAGCTTTACGCAGCCGCAAAGCCGACAAATTCAGCGATTTATTCGCTCAAAGGCAGGCTAACGCCGCAGGTTTTCGATTCGGTTATGCAGAGAATGTCAAAGGGCAGTCCCGTTGCCGTCAAGGTGGATTATCCAGATGAAAACTGCCCCGATATTCTTGAATTTGAAGTGCCGAGTAGGTATTCATCGGATTCGCTTGCCTGCCATTTAATCGGCTATCTCGGCTCTGACGGCAGGGGAGTAAGCGGAATTGAAAAAGCGTATGATTCCGTTCTTTCCGAGAATAATTCAACGGTCAGGGTCAGGTTTTCCGCAAATGCAAGGGGAAAAATCATGCTCGGCGAGAAAACGGAGATTTCGGGCAATTCTGCGCCGAAAAATGGAGTTAAGCTGACGGTTGACAGCGATATTCAGCGGATTGCCGAGAATGCGCTCGACGCTTCGGGAGCGGAACGGGCGGCGGTTGTGATTGAAGATATTGAAAGCGGAGCGATAAGAGCCTGCGTTTCAAGGCCTTTGTTCAGCCAAAACAATATTGCCGAAAGCCTTGATGACGAAAGGTCTCCGCTCATAAACAGGGCATTTCTTGCTTTCAGCGTCGGTTCGGTATTCAAGCCCGTTGTTGCCGCCGCCGCAATCGAAAAGGGGATAAGCCCCGATTTTGAATATAACTGCACGGGGAGCGTTGAATATAACGGAGTAACCTTTAACTGCCATAAGCGGGAGGGTCACGGTGTTCTGAACATGGAGGGAGCGGTTGCCAACTCCTGCAACACCTATTTTATTGCCCTTGCGCTGAAAACGGGAGCAGAAGAAATAATTAAGACGGCTTCTGATTTCGGCTTCGGCAGAGAAACCGTATTTGCCGACGGAATCAAGTCTCAGGCGGGCAATCTCCCGAACGCCGACGAGCTTGATTCAAACGCCGCCGTTGCAAATATATCATTCGGTCAGGGCTCACTGCTTGCAACGCCCGTTCAGATTTGCTCGATGATGGCGGCGATAGCGAGAGGCGGGGTATATATAAAACCGTACCTCATTCAAGGCACGGTTGACGAAAACGGAGAGACGACCGATATAAGAAACTACGGCGAAAAAATCGGAATTATATCGGAGAAAACCGCCGCATTGCTGAGAGGATTTCTTCAAAAGGTTGTTGAGCAGGGGAGCGGCAAAAGGGCGGCAAGCGATATCGTTTCGTCCTGCGGCAAGACCGCAACCGCTCAGACGGGCAAATTCAAAGGTGAAGAGGAAATATATAACGCCTGGTTTGCGGGCTGGTTCCCTGCGGAGAATCCGAAATATGCCGTTGCGATTCTGAGAGAGGACGGCGGCGAGGGAGCTTTGAGCTGCGCTCCCGTTTTCAAAGAGATTTCCGAAAAAATCACCGAGCTTGAAAGGAACAGATAAAAACCGCCGCAAACCTCATTAATCGGGATTTGCGGCGGCTGCCTTATTCTTATTCAATTAAAAATCTGCCGAACCTGTTGTTCTCGGGAACGGAAGCACGTCTCTGATGTTTGAAATGCCTGTAAGATACATAACAAGTCTTTCAAAGCCGAGGCCGAAGCCGCTGTGCTTAACTCCGCCGTAACGGCGCAGGTCAAGATACCAGTCATAGTCCTTGGGGTCAAGGCCGAGCTCGTTAATGCGGGCTTCAAGCAGGTCAAGGCGTTCCTCTCTCTGACTGCCGCCGATGATTTCGCCGATGCCCATAACAAGGCAGTCGCAGGCGGCAACGGTCTTGCCGTCATCGTTAAGGCGCATATAAAACGCCTTGATTTCCTTGGGATAATCGGTAACAAAAACGGGCTTTTTGAATATCTTCTCGGTCAGGAAACGCTCGTGCTCTGTCTGAAGGTCACAGCCCCAGCTGACCTTGTATTCAAACTCGTCGTTGTGTTCCTCAAGAAGCTTGACGGCTTCCGTGTAGGTAACTCTGCCGAAATCGGAGTTTGCAACCGCCGTCAGCCTTTCGATAAGCTCCTTATCAACGAATTTGTTGAGGAATTCAAGCTCCTGCGGGCATTTTTCAAGAACATAGTTAATAACAAATTTAATCATGGCTTCGGCAACATCCATGTCGTCCGAAAGCTCTGCAAATGCCATTTCAGGCTCAATCATCCAGAATTCGGCGGCGTGGCGCTGAGTGTAGGATTTTTCGGCTCTGAAGGTCGGGCCGAAGGTGTAAACATTGCCGAATGCAAGAGCCATTGTTTCAGCCTGAAGCTGACCCGAAACGGTCAGGTATGCGGGCTTCTGGAAGAAATCCTCGCTGAAATCAACCTTGCCGTCCTCCGTCTTGGGAACATCATCAAGGTCAAGGGTTGTAACCTTGAACATTTCGCCTGCGCCCTCGCAGTCGCTGCATGAAATCAGCGGAGTGTGAGCGTAAACAAAGCCACGGTCAATGAAGAATTTATGAATGGCATAAGCCGCCTCCGAACGGATTCTGAAAACTGCGTTGAAGGTGTTTGTTCTCGGTCTGAGGTGGGCGATTGTTCTCAGATATTCAAGAGAATGTCTCTTTTTCTGAAGCGGATAGTCGGGAGTTGACTGCGCTTCAATTGAGATTTCGTCCGCATTTATCTCAAACGGCTGGCTTGCGTTGGGCGTGAGCAAAAGCTTGCCGTTAACCTTAACTGCCGAGCCGACATTGAGCTTTGCAATTTCCTTGTAATTATCAAGCTTTGCCGCTTCAAAGACTATCTGAACGCCCTTAAAACAGCTTCCGTCATTAAGCTCGATAAATCCGATTGCTTTTGAATCCCTGAGAGTTTTGACCCAGCCGTAAACCGTGACGCTGCTGTCGGCGTACTTCTCGGGGGACTCATAAAAGCGTTTTATTTCTGTTCTGTCCATACATTAACCTCCTATGCTGATTCAAACCTTTTATAATTATAAAAGTATAACAGCTTTTTCCACGAATGACAAGTGCTTAAACCGATATTCTGCTTAAATTTTTTTCAAGAATCGTGATGCCGATGCCGTCAACCTCGGTCAGCTCCTCGGCAGATCTGAATTTGCCGTTTTTAAGGCGGTATTCAATAATATCTTCTGCTTTCTTTTCGCCGATTCCCTCAAGCTCCATAAGTTCGGAGACATCCGCCGTGTTGATGTTTACCGATTTATCGGATTTGGCGGTTGAAGCTTCCGAAACGGAGAAAGCCGCAGAGGTTTCTTTTAACCGAGCTTCAAACGAATTATATTTCGGCGAATCAAAAATGCCGTAAAGAATAATCACCGCAGAAACCGCAAGCGCCGCAGCGGCAAGCAAAAGAGAATCTTTTTTCTCTTTCATCGCTTAAAAGTTGCTGCCGTTCCAACCCCAATGGTCAACTTCTTCATATTTGACATAGATATTTGCCAAATCAATGCCGAGTTCCTCGTTGACAATTTCGCAAAGGGCAGCGGTCAGCCTGTCATATGCCGCATCGGAGGCAGAGCCGAAAATGCTGACCTGCAAAAATGCGTAGTCCTGCGAACCGTCGCCTTTGAAATACATGTTAGTGTTATCCTCAAATGAAAGCATGAGCCATGATTCGCTCTTGCCGGGAATGAGCGCAATCGCCTGACCGAGCTTTGTTTTAAGGTTTTCTTTGTTCTGTTCAGTCAGCTCCTTGCTGACGGTTGTTCTGATATAAGGCATAAATAATCCTCCTGAAATATTAGTTGACTCTGAGAAAGCTTCTTGCTTCAACAACAACGCCGAGAACGGGATAATCGCTGTCGGTGTAGTTGACATAAATCATTGCACCCGTGTCATATTCCGTGCAGAAAACGCCGTCGTCAACCTCGTAGTGGTCGGTCATTCTTGCGTCACGCAGGTCGTTGAGTGCTTCATTCGCCTGAGAATAGAATTCTGCGGCGTCATTGATGGTGTTGTCATAATAATATATATCGTTTGCGGTGCTGCCGCTCAGAGCTTCGTAATTCCACTTGAAATGCGGGCATGCGCCGTATTCAATATATTTCAGCAGGGTTTCCCTGAGATTGACGCTTGTATTAATCGGTTCGCCCGCATAATCAACAATGCCGTGAAGCACAAGCTGAATGAACGGAATTGAAAAATATGCTCCGCTTTCGGATGCTGACGGCTTCATCGGAATATTGATAACCGAATCAATGCTTTTGAGCATATAGAAATTGCCTCTGTCTGCCATTGCGGAATGGTCGGTTGAGAGCGGCGCAATCGCCGAGCTTATCGTATCTGCGGCGGAATCTCTGAGCAGACCGTTTGACGAAAAGTCCGAATAGAGAACCGAACCGACATCGTTAAGGCAGTAGCCCGAGAAGCTAAGGCTGCGGGTGTCGCCGAGAACCGAAGCAACAACCTTTGAAAGCTTTGAAAGACTCCTGAGGCTTCTTGAAGCGACGCTTTCGTTCATGTATTCAACCAAACCGTTTTCGGGAGTGTAGCTGCTGTCCTGCTTTCTGATATTAACGGCGTTTCCGCCTGAAAAGCCCGTTGACGAGGTGAGCAGATTGATGTCAAGGTAAAGGCTCATTTTCTGAGTTTTGATGTAATCGTAAAGCTCGGTGAGCTTTGAAGTGCCTCCGAGACGGCGGAGAACCGACGATCTGTTGATATCCTTTGAATCAAGTCCGCCGCTGAATATGCCCGAATACCGAACGCTTACATTGTTGATGCCCTTGTTTTTCATTCGGATAAGCATATCCTTTGCCTGCTCAAAATCGGTCAGCGACGAGAGATATTTTATCGGACCGAGCGATTCTTTGGCACAGCCCGTCAAGGTCAGATAAAACGGCAGATAGTCCTCGGCTTCAACCGTTCTTGTTGAAAGCACGGAATTTCTGATGAGCTGTTCACGGCATGCCGACGCAAGACCCGCATAGGTGGCATTGTTGCCCGAAAGAAAACGGTAGCAGAGGGATATCTCGCCGACTGCTGGAGATTTTGAGATATAGAGCGTTTCATCCTCATAGAGAACGGGCGTTACGGTAAAGCTCGGGTAAACGGTGTTGTATTCGCTGACTGTTTTTGCTTTTTGAGCATTAATTGAAGCAACTGCGTCGCCGCTTTGAATGAGCGAAACAAAGGCTGAATCTCCGTGCTTTATGCCGAAAGCGGGAATAACCGCATTCCCCGACGCATCGGTGTTTGCCGAGGGGTCGCTGCCGTAAACCGCAAATGAAAGAGGCTCAAAGGATTCGTCATAAATTGCCGTTTTGATGATTGCGCCCGAGCCGTCGGGAACAAGAAGAAAATCATCTTCATCGGGATTGTTGTATGCTCCGAAGCCGCTCAGAATATCAATGCTTTCAATGTATGCGTCGGAATTGCCCGTCAGATTTGAACTGTTGCACGAAACAAACATACTGCCGTCTGAAAGCGTAACGCCGAGCGAAACCCTGAAGCCGATATCGGTTTTTTCAAAGTTCTGCTTTGCGGCGGTTTTTTCATCGGGAAAGATGTCAAAAACAAAAACCGAGCCGTTTTGGATAAGGTTATATGAAGCTCTGCCGTAGGCAAGCGAATTATCCTGAGAATTGAGATAATAAATATCCGTTCCGCCGATAATCTTCAGCGAAACCATCGATGCGGCGCTGATAAGGGCTTCTCCCTGAGCAACTCCGTCAAGCAGAGGGAGCGCAGTCCAGAGC
>CAYXVM010000025.1:0-14526 GCA_964468465.1 uncultured Clostridium sp. | reverse complement strand
CGGTTTCTTTGAATTTTTTCTCATCAAGAAATCCGATAAAATTCGGAGAATGCTTGGCGGTTATGTCAAGAGCGACCTTGCAAAGGAAAAGATTTGTGCCGATGCCCGCCGAAGCGCATATCCCCGTTTCTTTATATACTGCGTCCATGAGCATAACCGTAAATTCAAGTGGCGTTTTTTTATATAGCTTCAGATAATCCGTCATGTCAATGAAGCATTCGTCGATTGAATAAACATGAATATCATCGGGGCTGACATAACGCAGATAAACCGAATAAATATCCGCCGAAATCTCCATATACTTACGCATCTGCGGCATGGCGGTGATATATTCAACATTTTTCGGAATCTGAAAAACACGGCAGCGGTTTTTGATGCCGAGCGCTTTCATTGCAGGCGTGATTGCAAGGCAGATTGAGCCGCTCCCCCTTGTCGGGTCGGCAACAATAAGATTTGTTTTCATCGGGTCAAGCCCACGCTCCACGCACTCCACGGAAGCGTAAAATGATTTCAAATCGATGCAGCAATACATTTTGTCTGCCACGGCTCATGCCTCCTTTAAGATTACTTTACCGCTTCAACAAACCAGCGGCCGTCCTCCTCAAACAGAAAGGTCTCCTTTCCGTTTATCTGAACGGTATATCTCATGTCTCCCCCGCCGACCTTGCGTGACTTGGTTCTGCTGCGGCTGAGCAAGCGCTCAACCTTATATACCGTGCCGTCCTCCCATTGAATCCTCAAGGGGCGGCTTTTGCCGTCTTTATCCTGCAGCACGACGACATCAACATAAACCTTTCTTATCACATTGCTCCCTCCCTTGATTTTTCAACTATAGAACATTTGTTCGATACGCATTAATATAATATACCTTTCCATGCAAAATGTCAATAGTAAATTCAGGCAATTATAACCGTGTTTTTCATCACAAGTGCATAAATACCCGCCACGGAAGCAACCGAGGCGGGTTTTCTGATTTCATAAACATATTAATGTTATTTGTCAATACAGAGTCCGAAAATTACGCAAGGATTAAAAGCTTCGGAGAAAACCGCAAATTTTAATGTCCGTCATTTCCAATTCAGGCCGGCTCTGTTGCACATTTCTTCAATATATTCTTTCCTTTTTAATGTGGCAAGCCATGCTTTCGGGATTGAATCACAGCCGTAAAGTGCTCCCGCAAGGCCGCCCGCAACCGCCGCAACCGTGTCGGTATCGTCGCCGAGATTTACCGCTTTCAGAACGCAGTCTTTGTATGAATCGGTTGTCAGCAGGCACCAGAGCGCCGCTTCAAGCGTGTCAACGATATAGCCCGTGCTTTTTATAAGGCTTCTGTCGGTATTTTCAAAATCGGCGTCAAAAATCCGGCTGTAATGGCGGATCTCGGGGTCTTCGCTTAATTCTTCATATGCTTTTTGAAGCCCGAGCGAAACCGACGCTTTGTTCGGATTTGTAAGCAGTTCTTTCAGAACAAAAGCATATATTTCGCATCCGATTTGCGAGCGCACATGCGCATGGGTGAGCATTGAGCCGTTTCGGATTAAATCAAGGCATATTTCCACGCCGCCGTTGAACAAAGAGAACAAAACGAACGGATTTATCCGCATCAGCGAGCCGTTGCCGTTGGAATGTTCTCCCGAAAGTCCGCAATCCAAAGGCGGCATTTTGCGCTTGAAATAATTTTCAATTGCCATGCTGCAGGTGTTGCCGACATCAAACATTTCGCCTGTCGGCGTGTATTCATCCTCGTTATACCACTTCACAAAGTTCTTCATGATTTCATCATAATCCGCTCTGCCGTTTGCAAGGCTGTCAAGCTCGGCAAGAGACATGCTTGTGTCATCAGACCAACAGCCGGCAGGGAACGGATAAGTGCCGAAACCCTCCATATACGTAACGGGGCCTTCTTCAAGCTCCTCTCTTGAATAAAATTCAACAGGCACTCCGAGAGCGTCGCCCACGGCATGACCGAGCATGACAGACTTAATTTTATATTCTTTTTCCGAAATCATGTTTTCATCCTTTCAAAAATCGGAATCGTCGGAATCAACCCCCTCATCATCATTTGATTCCTCCCGCTCCGCTTCATCCATAAGCCCGACAAACGCCGCAAAATCCGCCGCTCTCTCAAATGAATCGAGCTTTCCGTCGCCGTTAAAATCAAATAACCCGCCGAAAAATCCTTCGTCACCAAACATAATGTTTCCTCCCAATACTCATTTTTTATTTTTACGGCTTTTATCATTGACGAATTCGCCGTTAAAATACTTACCCTCAAGATAATCCTCGGGCAGAACATGATTATCGCTGTCATGATGAATATCAAAGTTTTTCCATGAATCCTTATCGAAGCTGTCCCGATAAAAGTTCGGATTTCCTTTTGTTTTGACATCGGGAGTGTTGCTCCACCATGAAGCAAAAATCAGAATCAGGATTACCGCAATAATTGCCCCTGCCGTATTGACTTCCCCGTTTCACAGCGATATTTTCCTTTGTTTGGCTATATTATACAATATGTGATGTACCGAAAAGCGAACTATATAATCATTTTCTTGACTGATAGTCGCTGTTGATATTCTGCGACCATGCCTTGTTCAATTTTTTGTTTGACCTGACATTGCAGACCGCCGCCGAAACCGATTCATAAAGAATCTGCGTGCCCTCATGATCGGGCATATAATTCACGGCTCTGTCCTCGTCGATTCCGTAACGGGCGGCAGTTTCAACGGCGTCAATATTTGCACCGATGAACAGAAACTCCCAGCCGTATTTTTCCTTTTGACGCTTTATCATTGTTTTGACCTGCTCGCTCGAATATCTGCGGCTGGCGTTTTCCATGCCGTCGGTCGTGATAACGAACAATGTGTGCTCGGGCACATCCTCGGGGCGGGCGTATTTATGAACATTGCCGATGTGGTGAATTGCGCCGCCGATTGCGTCAATGAGCGCCGTGCAGCCCCTGACCGTGTAGTCATCCTCGGTCATCGGCTTTACCTCGGAAAGCTTCACTCTGTCATGCAGAACTTCGGAAACATTATCGAACAGCACGGTTGAAACATAGCATTCGCCGTCCTGCCTGCGCTGTTTCTCAATCATCGAGTTGAATCCGCCTATCGTGTCTTTTTCAAGCCCCGACATTGAACCGCTTCTGTCAAGAATAAATACAAGCTCCGTAATGTTGTTTTTCATGGTTAATTCCTCCGTATAATAATGATTTCGTTCGGTTTTTCAACCTTACAACCGCATTATACAGAGTTTTTCGGATCATATGGTCGCTCGGCGGGAGACTTTTTATCTGTATTTTAAAGATTTTTTGGTTCTATACTCCCAACAGCTGCTGGTCAAACTGATACAGCACCTCGTTGACCTCATAAATATCCTTATAATTTCCCGTCTTGATGAAATATTCTATAATTACATCAAACTTTGATGCATGGGAGAGACACATTCCGACGGTGCTGAGCAGATGATTTGCTTCCTCAGAATTAAGTCTCAGCCCTATTGCGAACGAAACCGCCGTCACCTTGCTCGGCCGATAATCCTTGTTGCATTTGATTTTTGAGAATGTTTTCTTGTCAACATTGGATTTTTTGTAGCACTCAACATCGGTCATGCCCTTTTTGTCGATATAATAGAACAGAGTTTCGGCAAAGCCCTTATCCATGTTTTCAAAAAGGTTTTCCAGATTCAATGAAGCCTTGACAGGCTCGCATTTCTCCGCTTGAAATGTGCAGAAATCCTCCGCCTCGTTCCTGCGTATTTCTTCAAGAGCCTGTCTGCGGCGGCGGATTATTACATCTCTCTGAACCGATGAATTCAGATTCGTTTCGCCGTGCCATTCACGGTTATAAACAATGGCGTCCTCGCAATGCGCCGCTATGTAATTATCGTCAATGTATGCGGTGATATCGCAAAACAGCTTTTGGCTTATCTCATAAGCTTTTTTATCGAACACAAGCAGATATATCATCATTTCATGCTCGGTCAGAAAATCGCTTATAACCGAGGTTGCGATTCTGATAACCTCATCCTTGGGATAGCCGTATGCGCCCGATGAAATCAAAGGCATTGCAAGGCTTTCGCAGCCGTTTTCCGCCGCAAGCCTGAGACAGTTTTCATAGCAGGAAATAAGCAGCTTCCGTGGACTGTTAACCCTGTACCAATCGGGTCCCGCCGTGTGAATGATAAATTTGCACGGGAGCTTGAATGCGGGCGTTATCACGGCCGTTCCGACGGGACAGCCGCCGAGCTTTTGGCAGTATTCATAAAGCTCCGGACCCGCCGCCTCGTGAACGGCTAGATCCGCTCCCCCGCCCGGCTCCATGTGACGGTTGGTCGGGTTGACTATTGCATCGCATTTGATTTTGGTTATATCCTGTCGAATGATTTTTAAGGGCATATTAAAGCACCTGAACACCTTTCATGTTAATTTGGAATTATCTTGAAAATATCATATCATAATGAATCGGAAACTTCAAGACGGTTTTACGGTGCGGCGGAGCTGTCAGCCCCGCCGTCTCTTTTCATTCAGGTTTATTCCGTAAAGAGACGAAACAAAAAAAATCACACCCATCGTTGCCGACAGGTGTGACGGAAATTCAATATCAAACGCACCATCGGTCAGACTTTGGCACCTTGCTTTTGCAGGTTGCCGGATGGTCAACGGGTCTGTCCCTCGCATCACTCTTTATGGTTATGAACAGATTATAGCTTGCGTTTTTCGGTTTGTCAATAGCTTTCGGAAAAGCATAAATATGTCAATTCATTGTTTATTACTCCAACTCTATTTTAATGCAAACGGGCAAATCGGTTTCGGGCTTGTTTTCAAGCTCAATCAGAAGCCCGTCTTTGCCGCAAACGAAGCTTTTGACCGCATTGTTTCCGAGAACCGAAACATTTTCAACGCAGGTTCCGCAACGGTCTGTATAAAACGATTTTATTTTAACTGTTTTTGACGGCTTCATCTGAAAAGCGTAAAGCACACCGTCTTTATATGTAAATCGAAAATCTTTTTCGTTATATTCAACATTGCCCTCCGAGAACATACCCGATGCGGCCTGATTTTCGCCTTCTTTATAAAATTTATACGGCACGGTTTCGTATATACCCTCGCCGTTCACTTTCATCCATTCGCCAAGTTCCGCCAAGACCTTCGTTTCTTCATCGGTGAATGTTCCGTCAGCTTTAGGGCCGATATTGAGCAGCAGCATTCCGTTTTTGGAAACAACATCAATCAAGGTTGTAACAACCTCATGGGTTGATTTATAGGTGTTGTCTTTTATGTATCCCCATGATTTCTTGCCGATTGCGGTGTCGGTCTGCCATGGGTACGGGAATACGTCGCCGAGCGAACCTCTTTCTATGTCGAGCGTAGCCGTTCCCAAAGCAAAGGCGTTATGCTTATAATCAATCGTAACCTCCTCGCCCCATTCTTCGGCACGGTTATAGTAATACGCGGCTATTTTTTTGAGGTAAGGCTTGAACGATTTGTTCTGAATCCACCAATCAAAATAGAGAATTTTCGGCTGATATTTGTCAACAAGCTCGCAAGTTCTCACCATCCAATCGTCAAGCCACTCCTTGCTCGCTCCCGTCTCATCAACGCAGTCGCAGGTTGCGGTCATTGACAGACCGAATTTATCTTCATAATATGCGGGGGCATAAAAGTCAAAATCTTCGCTCTCGGGGTTAATGTCGCTGTCAAAGGTTCTGCCCATATTCATGAAGAAGTAATGCTCCGCTCTGTGAGTTGAGGCGCAGAACACAAGCCCCTGCTTTTCGCATTCCGCCTTTAATTCGCCTGCAACATCTCTGCAAGGTCCCATGTTTTTGGCGTTCCAGCGGTTAAATTCCGTATCGTACATTGCAAAGCCGTCGTGATGCTCGCACACGGGCATAACAAATTTTGCGCCCGCATTTTTAAGGGCTGAAATCCACCTTCCTGCATCAAATTTTTCCGCCTTGAACATGGGGATAAAATCCTTATAGCCGAAGTCCTTATGATTTCCGTAGGTTTTGATGTGGTGATCAAACTCACGCTGTTCTTTTATATACATATTACGGGAGTACCATTCACTGCCGAAAGCGGGCACGCTGTAAATGCCCCAATGAATAAAGATTCCGAATTTGCCTTTATAGTACCAATCGGGCGTTTTGTGATTTGAAAGAGATTTCCAGTTATCCTTGAATCTGCCGTTTTCAATAACTTCGTCAATTTGGCTGAGGTATTCTTTTTTCGTCATGATTATTCACCCTTTTCTTGTTTTGCAGAAAATACTTTTCTCGAATATATCATATACTAAATGAAAAGAAAAGTAAATATTTTGACAGCAAACTCGTTTTTAGTTCATATTTATCAAAAAAATATAACGGCTCATATCACCGATACAAGCCGTTAATAACATAAATTAATCAGTCAAGAATTCTGCCGTCGGACGACACGGTCACAACCTGCCACGGAATAAACTTTCCGCTCGCTTTCAGAGCGTTTTTAGCTGCGTTTTCAATTCCGCCGCAGCAGGGAACCTCCATTCTGACAACGGTAACGCTCTTAATATCATTATTCGAAATAATCGCCGTCAGTTTTTCGGTATAGTCCCCCTCGTCAAGCTTCGGGCAGCCGATAAGAGTTACTCTGCCTTTGATAAAATCGTTGTGGAAATTGCCGTAGGCATAAGCCGTGCAGTCAGCGGCAATCAAGAGCTTTGCTCCGTCAAAATACGGCGCATTAACGGGCACAAGCTTTATCTGAACCGGCCATTGAGAAAGCTGACTTTGATTGACAGCCGCCGATGCGGGCGTATTGCAGGTCTCTCTTTTTATTGCTTTTGACTGTGTTCCGGGGCATCCGCAGGGCAGAGTTTTCTTTGAAGCCGCAACCGCCGCTTCGTCATAAGCCGGAGCTTCACGCTCTTCAAATGAAATCGCCTCTGTAGGGCATGCAGGCAGGCAGTCGCCCAAGCCGTCGCAGTAATCCTCTCTTGTCAGCTTTGCCTTGCCGTCAACCATTTCAATTGCTCCTTCGTGGCAGGCTTCGGCGCAAAGTCCGCAGCCGATACATTTTTCTTCATCGATTTTTATAATTTTTCTTATCATTTTAGAATCTCCCTTTCAATATCGGACATAATGACAACATTGCCGTTTTCTAAAGTCTCCGAGCAAACCGTTTCGGCGAATACCCATTGACTTTGCGGCTATATTATAGTACACTATCCAAAATAAATCGGTTGTTTTTGCAACAGAAAGAGCTTTTTATGACAGAATATATTGACATTTTAGGAAATACCAGACTGTTTTTCGGGGTCGCAAAAGATGAGCTTCCCGAAATGCTGAAATGCCTGAATGCAAAAGTTTTACGCTTCAAAAAAGGCGAATATGTTCTCAGGCAGGGCGAATCTCTCGGCGGAATACCCGTTCTTGTCAAGGGCAAGCTTCATATTCAAAACGAGGATTATTGGGGCAACAGATGCATTTTAGGCAACATTCAGGTTGGCGAAATATTCGGGGAAGCATACGCTTCGCCCGAGAGCGGACCGCTCATGAACGATGTTGTCGCTGTTGAGGACAGCGCCGCAGTTTTCTTCGATATTGAAAGGCTTTTTGCCGCTTGCTCCTCCCCCTGCCGCTTTCAGGCTCTGGCTGTGAGAAATCTTTTCTTTGCCGTTTCCGAGAAAAACAGAAAGCTTGTTCAGAAGCTCGGTCACATGTCAAAAAGAACTACAAGGGAAAAGCTGATCTCCTACCTTTCCGATGAAGCAAAAAAGCAGAACAGCCCCGATATTGAAATCCCGTTTAACCGTCAGCAGCTCGCCGATTTTCTTTCGGTTGACCGAAGTGCCATGTCAAACGAGCTGTGCAAAATGAGGGATGAGGGAATGATCGATTTCTGTAAAAACAAATTCACGCTGAAACACCAAAGCCTTTGACAAATCAGCGGAATAATGACGGTTGAATAAAACCGCAAGCAGATGGAGCTGAGAAATATTAAAAAGGCTGTCGCAGGAGTTGCAATACCTCCGGCGACAGCCATTTTTATTTGTTACTTTTCTTTTGTTTTCATTCCGAACATTTCCCGACAAATTCTTTTTCCTGTTTCGGTTCTGAAAATATTATTATATGCGCTCTCTGCCGCTTCGCTTGACAAGCCGTCCTCATAAATATTGACAAGGAAATCCGCTTCGACAAGTGTCTGATAATCGATGCCGTCAATATTTTCATATGTATGATGATGAGCAATGAGGTACATTACCCGCTCGGCCACGGCAGGTTCAAAGCCAAGCTTATCCAAAAGCTTTTTTGCAACGGCGGGGCCTTCCTTTTCCTGAAGCTTTCCGCCGCAGTTTCCGTATTTTTCTTCGCACAAATGGATGCCTATATCATGCGTCAGAGCCGCCGCTTCAATAACAAAAAGCGTATCGCCGTCAACGCCCTCCGATTCCGCAATCAGCTTTGCATAACCATGAACCTTGCAGAAATGCTGTATTCTTTTTGCGTCATTTCCGTAAAGCTTTATCATTTCAAGGTGCAGTTTGTTAATCATCAATTTGTTAATCATCAAAACGTCCTCCGAACAATATTTTAAAGTCTGTATAAGCAATACAGTATCTCATGCGCATTCGGGCATTTTTCCGTTTTATAAACACCCGAAAATGCAGACAACGGCGAGGAAATCCTCACCGTTGAGCCTGATAAAAGTATAGCATTTCCTAACTTTTGATTCAATCGGAAGAATCGCAGAAAAAAGCCTGAATTTGAAATCAAAATTAATCAATTTGTATATATTGAAGTCGGATTGTATTTTGCTTTTTCAAATTTCAGCAAAATAATTCTTTATTTATTCAAAGTATTGCATTTCGGAGCGAATAATATTATAATTCTTCTGAGGTGGTTAGTATAATGAAAAAAACACTTAAAAGAACTCTTTGCACGGCACTTATTCCCATTATTATTCTTTCAACTTTTGCAACGGCATTGTCTGCTTTGGCAGCAAAAGAAACTCCGCTTCACAACGAGCAGGACTCCATCGATTTTTCTGAAATGAATATGATAACATTTCTTTCAAAATCGGGCTCCGATTTTTACTCTAATCGTGATTATTCGGAAGGCGGAAATTCGTTTTTAGCGACATCTTATCTGAGCAGCTGGGCAGGACCTGTAAGCGAAGAATCTGACCCGTATGATCGTTCGCGAGAAGAAGGAGATAAATACAAAAAGCTAAAAAATGAAGCTTATGTAGATGATGTTATTCATTTTGACAACTCCCTTTCTTCCGTAAAATCGGCTGTTATGGAATACGGGGCACTGTATTGCGGTTATTCCTACACTTCTGAAACAAGTTCAGACGGTAATTATTATACCCCATCTAATTATACACCTCAAGAAGATGTTGATTGGTCTTACCATGCAGTTGCGGTAGTAGGCTGGGACGATAATTATCCGAAAGAAAGCTTTCCTATTCAGCCCAAAAACAACGGAGCAATAATATGCAAAAACAGTTGGGGAACATATTCGGGATATGACGGATATATTTACATTTCCTATGAAGATATAATTTTCGATCCTCTTGTTATCGATTATGACAGCTTTGTTGCTTTTACCGTTGCAGATCCCGATTGCGGATACAATAAAATATACCAATATGACGAATACGGTGCAAACGGATATTTCAATAAGCTTTATGACAAAATCGATTATGCTTTCAATGTATTTCCGGAGCAGGGCAAAACGCTGAGCTCTGACGAAACGCTCAAAGCCGTGTCGTTTCACACCATGTTCAGCAACACCAAATATTCCGTTTATCTTGTTGAAGATTATCAGAAGCCCGAAGACGCCAAGCTCAGTGCTTTTAATTCAAAACCGGTTAAAATAGCTTCCGGCAAAGCGGAAAACCCCGGCTATATGGTGGTTGACCTTGACAGAGAATATTTGTTGAAGGCGGGCACAAGATTCGCAATTGTGCTCAAAATTGACTACCCTGTTGACTTTTTAGAGTGTTATGCCGCTGAAATTTCATATGTGAAGGGAGTCAGAGGAAACCGCGGTGAAAGCTACTATTCCTCAGGCAATCTTATTATTGACCTTTATGACAGCGTTGAAAATTCTAACTGGTCAATCAAGGCTTTCACCAATTATAAAGCCAATGATCTGATGAGCCAAAGCAACGGCAAAGTAAATTATTTCGGCATCGACAACCAAAACCGGAAGTATTCTTCATCAAAAGTTTTTTCAATTGAAGAAATACAAGAACTCGGCGGCATAATCAGCAAAGATTATATTGAATATCTTAAAAATCCCGATGGCAGAGAAATTATCCCGTCGCCCATAGATTATGTCTGCGAAACCGGTTTTCAAAAAGCCGACACCCTGCCCGAAAAATATGATCTGCGTGATTACGGTTATGTTTCAACCGTTAAAGATCAAGGAGGTCTTGGCAGCTGCTGGGCTCATGCATCGCTCGCTTCGCTTGAAAGCAATGCATTGAAAAAATTCGGTTCATATGGCGGGGTGTTCAAATCATACAAAACGCTTGAGGCAAGGGAACCGTATACCGTAAACATTTCTTCGCCGGGTGCGAGAGAAACATTCAAATTCACGTCAACCGGCAGCGGTGAATATACCTTCACCTTTGGCAGCAATGCAGAGGGAACGCTTTATTCTCCTTTCGGAATTGCATTTGAAACCGGTAAACAAAGCATCACATATTATGTTGCAAAGGGCGACACCGTATTTTTGACTGTAGGGTTATCCGATCGTGCTTCAACCGGTAGCATCACCGTATCGGCAGACACGGAAATGCTTTATGATGAAAGCTCAAAAATCAGAATTGAAGCAGGCGATACCGTAAAAGCCAAAACCTCAAGCAATTCATATAGTATTTATTCAATTGAAAGCAGCAGTTATTTTGACGGATTTTATAAAATAAGCTGTACCGAAGAACTTGAAATCACGGTTAACGGCAGAATAATTGAACCCAACGAATATAACGAGTTTGAAGTATACACTAACCATAAATTTTATGAAGGCGGCGATCCCGAAACATATAATTTGTTGGTTTTAATCAAATCTCCGAAATCTCAGGAGGTTGAGTTTGAAATTGAAACCGTTGAATACGGCGAATACATGTGCAGAGACAGCTCCGATATAGCATTGAACGAAACGGTGCATATTGAGCACACAGACGATGATGAATACAAAACAATCAATGCGTTCAGATTTGTTCCTTCGGAAAAGAGCGGTTTATATTACGCCGAGACCGATGGCGAAATATATGAGTATGTTTTCGATTCCGATAAAAAGCAGTTTTATGGCGAAGATAATATGCCCGGTGTCTATTATCTTGAAAAAGGCAATGAATATTATTTTTGTGTCAACAGCTATGGCTCAGGTGATTTTTCCATAGTTGAATATGACGGAAGCTCACATCACATTGAACTTCAGGAGAATAAGCCCGTTAATGACAAGCTTCTTTCATTAACTGCCTGCCATGAATACAGCTTCACGGCAAAAGAAGAAGGCTATTACCGTTTTGTTGTTCAGAATATAAGCAACTTCTGTCATTCCATCTTATTAAACGGAAATAATCCAGAAACAATAATTGTTAAATCAAATGCCTATATTTATACTCATTTTGATGAGGGTGAAAGAAAAACACTTGAAATCAGTTGTTCAAAAACCGAGGATGAAATGTATTGCTTCGGAGATAAATATACCGTTTGTGTTGAAAAGACTGAAGGAACCACACTTGCGGATGATATCCCCGAAATTTCATCCGGAGATACTGTTCAGGTTTCGGAGATGGAACCAATATATAAGTTCGTCTGCCCGAGAGACGGCAAGCTTGCTTTTGAAACTGCACTTACATGCAGAGAAAACGAAATACCCGACGGAATGTACATGAACATCTATAATGACGAATTTGATAATTCGCCGTTTTATGATTCAACATACATAACAAGGCTTGATTTATCAACGCACATCATGTCTTTTGATGCTGAGTTTGAAAAAGGAAAAACCTACTATATTGTTTTTTATCCTGGCAATGCATCATCCTTTGTTTTCAACATCAGAGAGCGTGATTATTATGACTCAACGGAGCAGGATACTCTGACCGTTGATAACAGCGTCAGCGTTATCTCTTTAAACTCTCCAATCAATGTTCCGGTTGATATAGTTTCGCCCGAAAGCAATGAATATGGAAGCAAAATTTATCTTTATGTTGAAAGTATTTATTATTATTGTTCGCTTGATTTTGAAGTAGAAGATGAACACTTAGACTTTGTATGTGTTGAAAGAAAAGAGTCAGAACACGGCACTTATATCAGCAAATGGAAACTATGTTGTGATGAGGCTATCGGTAAGGGAACAGAAATAAAAGGAACAGTCATTTTATATGAAGCCGGCGATTATAAGCTCCGCATTGAAGCTGAGCCTTGCATTCCTTCAAATTACATTCATCTTCCCGAAACAATACCATATAAGTCAACATACAAAGCGAACGCCCAAGGCGCAAGCAAGGTAATTGAATGGTCTTCATCAAATGAGGATGTTGCGGTTATCGATGAAAACGGATTGATAACTGCAAAGAGCATCGGCTCAACAATCATAACTGCAACTTTTGAAGACGGATCGGTTGCAACAGATACTCTTTATGTCAAGTATGCATGGTGGCAGATGATAATAAGAATTCTTCTTCTCGGATTCCTGTGGTATTAATTTCTCTGCCCGGCACATTTATTTAACTAAAACCGGGAAAGGGTCATGTGAAAATGATCCTCTCCCGGTTTATTTTTGAATTAAGCCAAAAAATTTATTAATTCACAAATTCCGATAGCAAAATACTCTCACGGTTGATAAACCGATTTCAGAGAAACATAAAAACTTCCGACCGTCTGAGCACTATTCTGTTCCGCTCATTCTTCGAATCCATCCAAGAATTCTTTGTTTAAACAAAAAGCAGACACCCGAAGGCATCTGCTTTTCTTTGGCTGAGAGTTCCGAATGATACATTAGACAAATTTTACCACCAAATTATTAAAAGCTCTCAAAATCGGATTTCTCCGTTTTTGAGAGCTTCTGCTTGATATTATTTAACCAGTCCTATGAGGTTGCCGCCGATAATTGCGTTTCCCGAAACAAGATATGAAATAAGATCGATAACTATGAGAATTGGAAAGAATGCATAAAGAATACCGACAAGCATAGTAGCAATCGGGATACCGGAACCGGCTGCTTGTTCAAGTGTTTCAATTGCAGTCCTGACTGAATCTTCAGCTGTGTTTGCAGCGCTTGCAGAAAGCTGAAGAGCCGAGAATGCCATAATGCAAACAAGAACGATAGCGATAATTTTTTTGAGATTTTTCATGATTTTTCCTCCTTGATAATTTAACCCTGGAATTTAAACAAATTATATCACTATTGATATTATTTGTCAAGTATGATATTAAATGTCATTAATATTTTTTCTCTATCTTGATAAAATAAATCAAACTGCTCTGTGAGGTTTATTTATGATTAATTTTAAAATGATAGGTCAAAGAATAAAAAACGGCAGAAAGAAAAAGGGTTTTACTCAGGAAGCTTTTTCCGAGTTGATAGATATATCCACCGAACATCTCAGCCGCATTGAAACCGGTACCTATAGACCGAGCCTTAGCTTAATTGAGAAAATATCTCTAATACTCGAAATCACGGAAGAAGAACTGATGTTCGGCGCAAAAAGCGAAGTTGAAACTGCCACAAAACTCACAAATAAAATCATGTGCCTATCTCCGCAAAAACAAAAGGCACTTGAAGCCATAATCAATCTTATTTCAGAATAATTATAATAAAAGCGTTGCAGTGTGGGTGGAACATTCCCTGAATGCAACGCTTGTTTTTACATTTGCCGCTCGGCCTTCGAATCCCTGACATTCTTATTGATTGATTCATTAGCCTCCCTCTTAAGGGTGCCAAAGAATAAAACCACAGTTTTCTTTGAAATCATCAGAAACCATCGGCAACACAGTAGGGGCGAACTGTGTTCGCCCGCTTAAAAAAGCCATAAATCAATACAATTCCATCGTAGGGAACGCTGTCCTCAGCGTTCCGGGAAATCATAAATATAACGGCTCGGTTTTTATGCGGGACGGGCAACCCGTCCCCTACGGTTGCCATCTGAAAACGCACTAATTCATGAAAAATCCGTAGGGTTCGGCGTCCCCGACGAACCGATTCGCCAAGGGCGAATAATTTGATAAAATTTATTAATATTCTTCATAAATCCAAAACGGCGGGAGCAAGCCCCCGCCCTACCGTGAATCCTGCACAATCCGTTATCTCTGTATTTGGATTATGTATGTATTGTCCGCTACAAATAATCAATTCAATAAAAACCGTTGGGACAGCCCTTGCGGCTGTCGGTGAAAACAGCAGAAAATATTGGCAACACGGTTTGGGCGAATTCACTTGACTCGCGCGCCTGCGGGCGCTTGGTCGCTCGCGGTCACAACAGTCCACCGGACTGTTGCTCTGTACCGCTCGTCCTTCGAATCC
>CAYXVM010000024.1:0-15477 GCA_964468465.1 uncultured Clostridium sp. | reverse complement strand
TCGGGCTGTTCTTTGCGGCGGCAACCATCAGCGGACCGATAAGCTCCAGCGGCGAATGGTTCAGCCTTACCTCGGCAATCTGAATGATTGCCGGGCTTTTTGTTTCTTCAACCGCTTTGAGAACGCCGAGAACCATTTCCATATTTGCAACGCTGAAGCTGCCGACGGCATAGCCCTCTTTCTTTGCCTTTTCCAAAAGCGGTTTCATGTTAACAAGAGGCATCCTGAGTCCCCTCCTTGATTTTTCCGTAATAAATTGCGGCGCAGACTGCGCTTGTCAGCGGCAGGGTCAGAAGCATGCCCATACTGCCCGCCAAAGCCTGCAAAATTTCCGCAACGATAAGCTCTTTATTGACAACCTGCTCGATATTTGCGTTATAAGCAACAAGCAGAAGAACGCAGGTCAGCGAACTGCCGATATAGGCGAGCACAAGCGTATTCGCCATCGTTCCCATCATATCTCTGCCGATTGTGAAGCCCGATTTCATAAGCTCTGCAGGCTTGATGTCTGGAGATTTTATTCTCAGCTCATAGAGCGATGATGATATTGACATTGAAACATCCATGACCGCACCGACTGCGCCGACTATTATCATTGCAAAGACAATAGCTTTCAGATTAATCGGATTGTCGGGATAAAGCTGGAAAAGATAGATTGACTCCTCCTCCAGCAAACCCGTCATATTAAGGAATTTATCCATTATCAGAACAATTAATCCCGAGCAGATAACGCCGCTCACGCAACCGATAAAGGCGCAAAGAGCCTTGACATTAAAGCCGCTGATTATGCTCAGCGTCATCGCCGTTATAAAAACGCACACGGCAATCGACCAGAAATAGATGTTCCTGCCGTTAAGAATTGCAGGGATAAGCACAACAAAAACCGCAAGGCAGGTGTAAAGAAGCGAAATGACGGTTTTGACGCCCTGCATTCTTGAAAATACGATAACAAGCAGGCAAAATATGACAAGCAGCCATATGAGCGGAGTTATTCTGACAAAATCGCCGAAATAATAATGCAGCGTTCCGTTCTGAGTGAAGCCCTCAACGAGGATTTTGTCTCCCTGCTCAACCTGACGGGGGCTGAACGCATAGGATTTATCAATCTCCTGAATAACTTCAATTGTTTTGCCTCTCAGGGAGGTGTTGAGAGCCTGCGCCTTGAAATGAACGGTCAGAAACTCATTTTCGCCGCTGACATTGCCTTTTTCAACCTCGGTGACCCGAATCACCTTGCATTTTATTGTTTCGCCCTCCATCGAGCCTTTGAAAATCGTTCCGCCGCCGACAACAAAAAGATATCCCGCAAGAATAATCAGCGCCGAGACAAAAACCGAGATAATCTGATAGACAGCCTGCCTGTTTTTCATTGTTTCACCATTTTTTATTTTGTAACCTTTTCTGCTTTTCTTTCTTCAATCTCAGCGACCATTTCCGCCTGCTTCTTCTCGGTTATCTTATAGAAGAACATGGGAACTGCGCAGGCAAACATACTGATAACGCCCGAGAGAACAAGCATGTTCCAAAGAGTGTTTGCACCCTCTGCGGAGATAAAGCCCGTTTCGGAGTTTATGCCCGCCGCCGAGAACGATATAACGCCTATGAAAGCGCCGACAGCCATGCCGATTTTGTTGATAAGGGTCTGCATTGCGAAGCAGATTCCTTCGCCTCTTTCGCCTGTTTTCCACTCGAGGTAATCAACCGTGTCGCCGATCATGGCGTATGTAATGATATTGTTAACGCCCTGAGGAATGCCGAGAAGAACAAGACCGATTGCCGCAACAACAAGTTTCCACGGTGCGTCATAACCGACAAAATACATAACTGCCATAACAACGCCGCCGAAAAGATGAACGGCAATATATGCCCATTTTTTCGTGAATTTCTTTGACATCCACGGAACAAGAACCGAAGCGACAAGGCCGCCGGGAACAACAAGGAGCGTTATAAGGCTGTAGAAGCCCTCATTCTGAAGAACATACTTTGCGAAATAAAGACCGCCTGTGTAGGAATAAACCATTCTTGCGCCGCCGAGGATGCCGGAAAGCACGATGAGAAGAAGCTGTTTATTCTTGAAGAGAAGCTTCAAATTGTGGCCGAATGAGGGAGGATTGTCGGTTGCGGTGAAGCGTTCCTTGGTGTTTTTGAAGCCGTAGATAAACATCGGGATAGCCGCAACAACAAGTACAACTGCGCAGATGAAATAAGTCAATTTGAGAGTGTCGGCGTTTGCAAGCTCCTGACCTGCCTTAACCGTTCCGATAAAGGATTCGGCGGCTTCATTAACGGTCATGCCTTTGTTTGCAACAAGCTTTGCGATTGCGTCGGCCTTATCGGTGATAATCTGAGAGATGTCAGCCTGTGTATACTTGAACTTTGCGGTAACGCCGTTTGTGATAACGGGAACAAAAACGGTAACGATGCCTGCGCCGAGAGTGCAGACAAGTCTTGTGACCGTCAGAATGTTTCCTCTGACAACGGTATCGTTTGTCATGCAGGTGGAAAGTCCCCAATAAGGAACATCGGCAACGGTATAAACCATGCTCCAGATAACATAAATGACAGAGATGATAACGAATGTTGAGGTCGCCTTTGCACTATAAACCGGGAGGAAGCAGGCGATGGTCATAAATGCAATCGGGAGAGCCATCCATTTAAGATAAGGGCGGCATTTGCCCCACTTTGTACGGGTTTTGTCAACGATGCTTCCCATGATGGGGTCGTTGAAAGCGTCAAAAATTCTTGTGCCGAGCATAAGATAAGCAACAGCCATCGAACCGCTGAGCGCTCCGACAGTTACGCCGTCAGCGCCGAAAAGAAGCGCATCCGTGAGGAAAATCGTCAGGTAAGAGCCGATAATCGTGCAGATGAAATTCTGACCGAATCCGGTAATGCTGTAGGCGATTGCCTCTTTCGGCTGAACGCCCTTGTTCGGAGTTGTTCCGAACAGCTTGTGGAGAAATTTGCTTTGGTTAAGTTTGCTTTGTTGTTCCATTGGTTCAGTTCCTTTCTGTTATATTTATTTCAAATATAATAGTAACCTTATGTATGCACTTAAACTAATGATTTATAAAAATCAAGCGCTTTGAATCTTGTTCGGGTCTGAGAAAGAAGAAATTTTTCGCAGACCTGAGCGAAGCGGATTTCATCCCGTTCGGGCATTGAAAAAGAATAAATTCTTTCAATCGGATTTGCGCAGACATGGCGCATTGCGGCAAGAACGGTTGCGTTTATTATTTCACCGCCGCCGCAGTTTTTGCAATAAATACAGCCGTCATCAAGATTGAGAAAGGCTTCTCCCGACGGCTCGCACCCGCAGCCACGGCAGACGGTCAAATCGGGCATAAAGCCCGAAAACGCCGCAATTTTAAGCTCCGTTACGCCCTTTAAGAAATTGTTTGAGCGCCGCCCTGTTTCAAGCAGATGCATTGAGTTAAGAAGCACCCGCAGATAATTCCTTGCAGGCTCCATCTCGGGCGCAAGCTCTGCGGCAACAGCGCAGAAATACTGCGCCAGCGCAAGCTTTTCAATATCTTCTCTCAGCCCGAAAAAAACTTCCTTTGCCGAAGCGTCATCGATTATGTAGCTGTCCCTGCTCTTATAGATTGAAAAATCCGCATAGCAAAGGGACTGCGTTGCGCCGTGCATACGGCTGTTTATTTTCTTGGCTCTGTTTGCAAAAGCCCGGAGCACTCCGTATTCGGAGGTGAGCAAAGTAACAAGCCTGTCACTTTCCCCCGTGTCCGTCACCTTCAGCACCAGAGCGTCGGTGTTCATTCTCATTTCGGTTTGCCCCCGCCGCACCGTTTCGGGCGCAGTTTCTGAATTCAAGATAATCTCCGACAGAGCCGGATTTTGAAAATTTTCTCCATGCCTCTTGCTTATCCATTTTTATCATCCTCCCGTTACTAATTTAACACGGCAACGGAAAAATATAATCGGGAAAAATAAGGCATTTGGAATTTTTAATCAAGCCCGAAATTATGGATAAGTCCCTCTCGGTTGCGCCAGCCCTCTTTGACCTTAACCCAGCATTGAAGATTGACCTTGCATTGAAAAAAATTCTCCAAATCAACTCTTGCTCTCGTTGAAATGCGTTTGAGCATTTCTCCCTTTTTTCCGATGATGATGCCCTTGTGAGAATCCTTTTCGCAGTAAATCGTCGCTTCAACATCCATGATGTCGCCGTTCGGACGCTCACGCATTTTTTCAATGCTGACCGCAACTCCGTGCGGCACTTCCTTATCGAGCAAAAGCAGCATTTTTTCACGGATTATTTCAGCCGCAAGCACCCTTTCGGGCTGGTCGGTCAGAGTATCGTCGGGGAAAAAGTGAACGGATTCATAAGCAAGCTTTTCAAGCTCCGAAATCAGGGTGTCAACATTCTCGTTTTTGAGTGCGCTGACGGGAACAACCGCTTCAAAGTCAAATTTGCTTGTGAATTTGACTATTCTTTCCATCAGTTGTTCCTTTTGCTTTATTGTGTCAATCTTGTTGATTGCAAGCACAACGGGAACTTTTTCGGCTCTGACTCTTTTGAGAAGCTCAAGCTCGGTTTCTTTGATTTCTCCCTCAGGCTCGGTCACGAACAGGCAGACATCAACGCCGGTTATTCCGTCGCCGACCGCCTTTATCATTTTTTCGCCGAGCTTTGTTTTGGGGTGATGATAACCCGGCGTATCGGTGAAAACAAGCTGAGTATCGCCTCTGGTTAAAACTCCCATAATTCTTGTTCTCGTTGTCTGCGGCTTTTGGGTGACGATAGCCACTTTCTGGCCGAGCATTCTGTTAAGCAGAGAGGATTTGCCGACATTCGGGCAGCCGACAATTGCTGCAAAAGCTGTTTTTGGCATTTCGGACTCCTTATTTAATGTGTTTTTTTGAAAAATGCTTTGATTCCCGACGGCCCTGCAAAAATAAAAACAAGGCTTGCGGCAACGCTGACAATCAGCAGAATCAAAACGGGGATATTTTTGATGTAATATTCAGCCATGGCACGGAACGCCTCGGGCTGATAAAGAATTGTAACGCCGACTGCAACTGCACCGACTGCGGCGAAAAGCACCGCTCCTGCGGCGGCGTCCTTTGCCGCCTTGGCAAGAGGATTTCTTTTTCCGCCCGTTTCAATGTCAACCGCCCTTTCAACGGCGGTGTTGACCGCTTCAAGAGCAAAAACGGCGGCGCAGGTTATAATCAGAATTGCCGCCTGAGTCCGGCTGACCTCAAAGAAGTCATAGACGGTCAGAAATCCGAGCATATAAGTCGCAAAGCAAAGGTGGATTCTCATGTTCTGCTCGTTTGCAATGCAGTATGTTATTCCTTTGAAAGCATAATAAAAGCTTTTGATAAATTTTTTCATTCTTCGTCGTCATCCATGTAATAGCTCGAATTGCGTTTTAAGCCGAGCTTTGTTAAAACGGTTTCTTCCTTTTCACGCATTCTGACGCTCTCAATGCCGCCGTTTACATGGTCATAGCCGAGCAGGTGAAGCATTGAATGAACCGTCAGAAATCCGATCTCTCTTTGCAGGCTGTGACCGTATCTGTCCGCCTGGTCGATTGCATGGGGAATTGAAATAACAATGTCGCCGAGAATTTTTGCTCCCGTGTCCTGATTGATGTCGTAAACTCCGTTTTCACCCATCGGGAACGACAGAACATCGGTTGATCTGTCAATGTTTCTGTATTCCTTGTTGAGCTTCTGAATCTCATCGTCATCAACGAAGGTTACGCTTATTTCGGCGGAGCCTTCAAATTCTTCAAGCACCAGAACAGCCGTGCAGCAGCGGCGGACAAGCAGACGAACGCCCGTCGGTATTCTGACCTCGTGCTGTTCATTTGATATTATAACTTTAACCTTGCCGATCATTTTCTTTTTCTCTCCTCTTCCTGTTTTTCGTACGCCTTGATGATATCCTGAACCAATCTGTGGCGCACAACATCCTTTTCGCTGAATCTGACCGTGCCGATATCTTCGATATTTTTCAGTATTCTGACCGCATCTTTAAGACCCGAGCGCTTGCCGTCGGGCAAATCTATCTGAGTTATGTCGCCCGTAACGACCATTTTCGAATTGAAGCCGAGGCGGGTCAGGAACATTTTCATCTGCTCTGCCGTCGTGTTCTGCGCTTCGTCAAGAATAATGAAGCTGTCGTCAAGAGTTCTGCCTCGCATATATGCAAGGGGTGCAACCTCAATGTCTCCCCGCTCCTGATGCTTCTGAAAATTCTCTGCGCCGAGCATGTCAAAAAGCGCATCGTAAAGCGGTCTCAGGTAAGGGTCAACCTTTGACTGGAGGTCGCCCGGCAAAAAGCCGAGCTTTTCTCCCGCTTCAACCGCAGGTCTTGTTAAAATTATCCGGTTGATTTCCTTGGCTCTGAACGCCGTTACCGCCATTGCAACGGCAAGATAGGTTTTGCCCGTGCCCGCAGGCCCGACGCCGAAAGTGACGGTATTGTTTCTGATTGTTTCGATGTATTTCTTCTGACCGAGAGTTTTGGGCTTTACGGGCTTGCCCTTTGCGGTTATGCAAACGCAGTCCGCCGCCATATGAACCAATTTATCTTCGTTGCCCTCGTTGACAAGCGAGAGCACATAACGCACATTCTGATCGCTGAGCGATTCGCCACGGTTAATCAGGGTCAGCAGACCGTTGATTGCCCTGACGCCCTTTTGAACATTATCAGCCTCGCCCGTGACTTTAAGCTCCGAGCCTCTGCTGATAACCGAAACCGAAAACTCCTTTTCGATCAGTTTTATATTCTCATCAAAGCTGCCGAACAAGCTCACCGCCTGTTCCATCCTGTCAACATTTATTATCTGCTCAAACATAAGTCCAGCTCCTAAAGGCAGAAAATTATTACTGTTTATTATAACACGCTTTTCCGAAAAAGTCACTATAAATTAACAATTATTTATATAAATACACAAGAATTTTTATATTTTTTATTTATTATGTCCCAAAAGCTAAAAAATTCCCCGATTCCGATGCTTGCAGAACCGAGGAAATGTTTTTTATGCAAATAAAAGAGCAATATGATAGACGATAAAGGTGACTATCCATGCCGTTAATGCCTGACAGCCGAGCGTAATTGCAGTCCACTTTCTGCTGTTCATTTCACGGCGTATTGACGAAACCGCCGCAACGCAGGGAATAAACAGAAGCGTAAAGGTCATGAACGAATAAGCCTGAGCAGGAGTGAACACCTGAGAAATAACAGCCGAAACTCCGCCCTCGCCCGAGCCGTAAAGTATGCCGAGAGTGCTGACTATCGATTCTCTTGCGATTAATCCGCTGATAACCGAAACCGAGCTTTGCCATTCGCCGAAGCCGAGCGGCGCAAATATCGGAGCAATCGCCTTGCCGATAACCGCAAGCATACTTTCATCGGGGTTTGTTACATGTCTGAAGCTGAAGCTGAAATACTGAAGTGCCCAGACAACTATGCTTGCTCCGAGCAGAACCGTTCCCGCCTTTGTGAAGAAATCACGGAGCTTTTCCCAAAGATGAAGCCCGAGGGTTCTGGCGGTCGGCAGTCTGTAGGGCGGAAGCTCCATGACAAACGGAGTGTGACCGCCTTTAAGTATCGTTTTTTGCATGATGAACGCATATATTATCGCAACGATAAGGCCGAGCGCATAGATTGAAAAAACGGTAATTCCGCTGTATGAAGCGAAAAGAGCGGAAATGAATACGGCGTAAACGGGCATTTTTGCGCTGCACGACATGAACGGCACGAGCATTATTGTCATTCGCCTGTCTTTTTCGTTTTCAAGCGTTCTTGTCGCCATCAGCGCAGGCACGGAACAGCCGAAGCCCATAAGCATCGGCACAAACGATTTTCCCGAAAGACCGATTGCGTGGAGCGCTCTGTCCATGATGAACGCCGCTCTCGCCATGTATCCGCTGTCCTCAAGAATCGAAAGAAAAAGAAACAGCAAAGCAATCTGCGGAAAGAACGAAAGAATAGAGCCGAGGCCGCCGATAACGCCGTCGCAGACAAGCCCGACAGCCCAGTCCGCCGCTCCGAGATTTATCAGCCCTTCTCTTGCGAACGAAGCAAACTTTTCGTTGAAAAGCATGTCGACAATATCCGTCAGTCGGCTTCCGAGCGCACCGAAAGTAATATAGAAAACGGCTATCATAATCAGCGCAAACAGCGGAATTGCAAGAAAACGGTTTGTTACTATTCTGTCAATTTTATCCGAGGTTGAAAGCTCATGCGATTTTTTGCTGAGCTTGACCGCCTTTTCGCAGAGTGAGCAAATGAATTTATATTTCTGATCGGCAACAATAATTTCTCTGTCAATTTTCGGAGTTTCGATTTTTTTAACCAAACCGTCAATAAAATCCGATTCCGAAGCCGAAAGCTCAAGAGACTTTTCGGTCGGTTCGTCTCCCTCAATCAGCTTAACCGCAGACCAGCGCAGAGGAATGTTTTTGCTCACGCATTTTTCTCTTATAATATCCTCAACGGTTTCAACCGTGCTTTTCAGAGGTTCGGTATAAATCGGCAGAGGCTCGCCGATGTTTATGTGCCTGTCAAGGTGATTTGACTCTCCCCTGTGGGCAAGCTCATGCTCGGCGGCGTGAATCAGCTTGTGAATGCCGACGCCCTTTGATGCGCTGATGGGAACAACTCTTATTCCAAGCTCGTTTTCAAGAACCTTAACATCAATCTTATCGCCCCGTTTTTCAAGCACGTCAATCATGTTCAGGGCAATTACCATCGGCACTCCGAGCTCCGAAAGCTGGATTGTGAGGTAAAGATTTCTTTCAAGATTGGTGGCGTCAACAATGTTAATTATCAGATCGGGCTTTTCGTCGATTATGTAGTTTCTGCTGACAAGCTCCTCCGCCGAATAAGGCGAAAGCGAATAAATTCCGGGCAAATCAACAACGCTGATATCCGCATCGTTATGCTTGAGCTTGCCCTCTTTTTTCTCAACGGTAACACCCGCCCAGTTGCCGACATATTGATTTGAACCCGTCAGAGCGTTGAAAAGAGTTGTTTTGCCGCAGTTCGGGTTGCCCGCAAGCGCATATCTGAGATTCATTTCTCCACCTCCACGCTTATTTCAAGCGCCTCGCTGCGCCTTATGCTCAGCTCATAGCCTCTGACATTTATTTCAATCGGGTCTCCGAGCGGCGCCTGCTTTCGCATGATTATCACCGCACCCGGAGTTATACCCATGTCGATAATATGGCGGCGAACCGCACCCTTGCCGCCGAGCGAATCAACAATTCCTTTCTCTCCCGGCTTCATTTTATCAACAGTTTTCAGCATTTTCTTCTACCTTCCTCTCCGAAACCCGCACAGTTAACCGTGACTAATTAATCTAAACTAACTATACACCATTAATCCGATTTTGTCAATGGCAATCAGCACAAATAATCTCCCTCAAAGAGCGATTGAAACTATTGATATTGGCAAATCATTGTGGTATAATATGTTTTGTATTTTGAAACCGAAAGGATGTTTTTGAAATGAAAGAAATCACAAAAGATATGAAGATCGGCGAGATTCTCGATAATAACTCCGACCTTGCTCAGTTCTTCTTTGCAATGGGAATGCATTGCCTCGGCTGCCCCTCCGCGAGAAACGAAACGGTTGCTCAGGCCTGCATGGTTCACGGAACCGACGCTGACAAGCTCGTTGAGGATATCAACGATTATCTTGCAAAGAATGCTTAATCTTTCCGAAAGAATGCTCATGGCGGCGAGAATGGTAAGGCACGGCAGCGTTGTTGCCGATATCGGCACCGACCATGCCTACCTGCCCGCCTATCTCGTTCTGAACGGGATTGCTCCAAAGGCTCTTGCGTGCGATGTCCGCAAGGGTCCGCTTGCAAATGCCGAAAAAACGGTTGAGCATTACGGACTTGAGAAGCAAATCACCCTGCGGCTTTCGGACGGCTTTGACGAAATCGAGCCGTTTGAAGCGCAGGATTTTATTATCTGCGGCATGGGCGGCACTCTGATGGAACAGCTCGTTTCACGTGCCTATTGGCTGAAAGACAAATCAAAGCGCATTATCGTTCAGCCCCAATCCCACGCCGAGGATATCAGAAAATTCTTTGTTGAAAACGGTTTCAGAATACTGTTTGAAGACGCCTGCGTTGACTCCGGCAAGCTTTACTGCGCCATGGCGGCGGAATACACGGGCGAAATTAATAAAAAAACAATTTCTTACATATACACGGGCGAATTGCCCTCATGCAAAAAGAAAGAAGCCTGTCTCTATCTTCAGCAAATCATATCAAGGCTGAGAAAAAAGGCGGAATCTGAGCGACTTCACGGCTCTGCCGACGAAGCGGAAAGGCTTGAAAAAATCATCGCCGAAACGGAGGAGAAAATCAATGCAATGCAAACCGACGGTTAAGGATATTTTTGATTTTATCAATTCATTTGCGCCGTTTGACAGGCAATGCGAATGGGATAACAGCGGTCTGCTTGTCGGAAATCCCGATGCTTCGGTCAAAAAAATCGGCGTTGTGCTCGACATAACCTCCGATGCGGTAAAATACGCCTCGGAAAACGGAATCGATCTCATCGTCAGCCATCATCCCGTTATTTTCAGAGCCGCAAAAAGCTTTCTTGACGGCGACCCTGCATTTATGCTCGCTCAAAACGGAATATCGGCAATCTGCGCCCACACCTCGCTTGACATTGCAGACGGCGGCGTTAACGACGCCCTTGCCGAGGCTCTCGGCTTTGAAAATGCCGCTTCATTCTGCGGTGGCGAAGCGGAAATGCTAAGGGCTGCGGATATTCCCGAAACCGACGGCGAAAGTCTTGCAAAACTCGTTTCCGAAAAGCTTTCAGCGGGTGTTCGGCTTGCCGATTGCGGAAAAAGGATAAAGAGAGTTGCTGTCTGCGGAGGAAGCGGCAGCGACTTCATTGAGGATGCGGCGTCGGCAGGCTGTGACGCATACATAACGGGCGACTTGTCTCACCACGATTTTCTCAAAGGCTTTGAATGCGGAATAACTTTAATTGCCGCAGGGCACTATGAAACCGAAAATCCCGTTGTTTCCGTTTTATGCAAAAAGCTTAATGAAAGCTTTGACTGCGAAGCGGTTATAATACCGCAGACGGCACCCGTAAAATATTATATTTAAGAGGAAAAAACTATGCCCCTTGACGGAATAACCCTGAATCTGTTAACAAAAGAGCTTTCACAATATATAATCGGAAGCAGAGTCGAAAAAATACACCAGCCCTCAAAAGACGAGCTGGTGTTCCATTTACGCACCCGTGAGGGCGCATACCGCCTGCTTGTTTCGGCTTCTGCCAACAGCCCGAGGCTTCATCTGATATCGGGCGCTCCCGAGAATCCCGCTTCGCCGCCCATGCTCTGTATGCTGTTCAGAAAGCATCTGACGGGCGCAACAATAACGGGAATTCGTCAGCTCGGGCTTGACCGAGTTGTCTTTCTCGACTTCTCGGGAACAAACGAGATAGGCGACAGCGTAAATTTCACTCTCTGCGTCGAAATCATGGCAAAACACAGCAATATTATTCTGATTAACGGCGACGGAAATATCGTCGACTCTGTAAAGCGAGTTGACTTTACACAGTCATCGGTTCGTCAGATTCTCCCCTCTCTGAAATATGAACTGCCGCCCCGTCAGAACAAGCTGAATCTGACCGAAGCCGACCCCGAAACGGTTGCAAAAGCGGTTGAAAACTGCACGGGGAAGCGACTTTCGGGGGCAATTCTGGAGACGGTCGAGGGTGCTTCTCCCTTGATATGCCGAGAGATTGCGGCATTTGCCTGCGGCGACGACATAGCCGTTTCAGAAATGAACTGTTTTCACCGTGAACGGCTCGTTAAGAAACTTTCCGAACTGCGTGAAACTCTGCTCAGCGGCAAGGGTGAGCCGACCATGCTGATGCATGATTCCGTAAAGCCTTTCGACTTTACATTCACGTATATAACGCAATACGGCTTCACGGTTTCTTCAAAGAGTTTTGACAGCTTTTCGGAGCTTCTCGACGACTTTTATTATGAAAAAGACCGCTTTGAAAGAACCCGTCAGCGCAGTCAGTCGCTTTTGAAGCTGCTGAACAATGCCGCTGCAAGGGCAGCAAGAAAGCTTCAGAGCAGAAAAGCGGAGCTTGAAGCCTGCGCCGACCGAGACACTCTCAGAATCAATGCCGAGCTGATTCTTGCCAATCAATACAGACTTGAAAAAGGCTCGCTTTTCTATGATCTTGAAAATTTCTATGATGAGAATAAAACAGTCCGAATCGCCGCCGACCCTGCGCTTTCGCCCTCGGCAAACGCTCAGAAATATTTCAAGGAATACCGAAAAGCAAAAACGGCGGAGCAAATGCTCGGCGAGCTTATCGAGCAGAGCGAGCAGGAGCTTGCCTATCTTGAAACGGTTATCGATTCGGTTAACCGAGCCGACGGCTACACAGAGCTTGCCGAAATCCGAAACGAACTTTATGAGCAGGGCTACCTCAAAAGAGCAAAAAATGATAAGGCTAAAAAGCAGAAGCCTCTGCCGCCGATGGAATATGTTTCCGATGACGGCTACACAATTCTTGTTGGCAGAAACAACAATCAGAACGACATTCTGACCTTCAAAACTGCCGCAAAGGACGATTCATGGTTCCATGTTCAGAAGATGCCCGGCTCTCATGTTGTGGTTATCGGCAACGGCGATATTATCCCCGAACGCACCTGCCGTCAGGCCGCCGTTCTTGCCGCCTATCACAGCGGAGGGCGTGAATCCTCGCAGGTTGCGGTTGATTATACCGAAGTGCGTTCGCTGAAAAAGCCGAGCGGCGCACGCCCCGGAAAGGTCATTTATCATACCTATAATACCATGTGGGTTACTCCCGACCGTGACCTATGCGAACGGCTCAAAAAGAAGAAATAATTGAGAGGGTTCAAAAATGGATTTTGAAGAGTTTAAAAAAGAAGCTTTTTCTTTACTCAGGGAAAATTTAAGAGCACACTCCAAAAATGAAGTTGATAAGTATATTGATTCATTGAATGAAGATGTAAAGAAGTACTATAACGATGCAAAGGAACTCTCCGAAATATTAGGAACTAATCAGCTGAGCCCGAGTGGATATGCCTACGGAAGGATGATGCTGTTCTGATGATTGCATTGACAAGAACCAAAAGCCGTAACTTTTAATTCTAAAGCGTTTTTTCAAAAATCAGTAATTCAATATTCAGAATGTATTTCAGCCAAGTTCGTGCAATTTGTGCGGATTCGGCTGTTTTTATACCCAGCTCGGATAATGACGCTTTTGTGAAAAATAAAAAAGACAAAATTTTTCGTAAATATCGCTTTGATTCTCGAAAAAAAACGCAGAAAAATCCGCAGTTTTATCCTTTTTCTGTTGACAATGCTCCGATTATGTGCTATTCTCATATTATTAAATAAATAAATTTATTTATTGCGATAGCAATAGTACCATCAACACCATCAGAAACTCCCCATCAGCGATACCATCGGAATCTGCGATAGCAATGGAATCAGCTTTAGTAGCAGAATTACAGCTTCAGCAGGGCTGTCAATATCAATCGGTTTACAAATGCATTCAGAATTCGATAATCGTTTGCTTCAAGTCATTTCTGTATCGGATGTGGTTATCATTAAACACATTGCAAATATAATTACTGCCACCAGATTAATCCTGTCTGTCCCTCTTATTTTTACAAAGCCTTTTTCGGCTGCATTTTATATTCTTTATTCATTGTGCGGGCTGTCGGACATGGCGGACGGATTCATTGCCAGGCGCACAAATACCGAGAGCAAAACGGGCGAAAGGCTTGACAGCGCAGCTGATTTCCTTTTTTTAGCTGTATGCTTCATTAAAATAATTCCGTGTTTATCCCTGCCGCCATGGATTTGGTTATGGGTCGGAATCATTTTTGCTGTCAGAGTTGTAAATATTGTTATAGGATTTGTTCGCCACGGAAAAGCAGTTTCAATGCACACCCTTCTCAACAAAATCACGGGGCTTTTGCTGTTTTTGATTCCGTTTTTCATTCCTGCGTTTAATATTCTCTGCCCTGTTATTATTACCTGTATTTCCGCAACCCTTGCATGCGTGCACGAGGGATATCTGATATTAAAGGATAAAGAATAATATAATTAACCTATTATTAATTGTCTCTGAAATCGAGTAACCGACGGTTAAATCCTGTCGCAGTTAACAACGGGATGGTTTTTGTCAGAGAAAAATCGGAATTTGGCTGAGTAAATTGTTCACCTCATCAGTCACTTCGTGACATCTTTCTCGGCTTCCGCCTCGGTCGGTGCTTCTGAGCTTTCGCTCAGAGGTTGCCACAGGCAACCCACACCCTCAAGGGGGAGGCAAAAATACAAACGGCTTACGGCAAAAATCAAGCTAACTGTATGGGCTCCCTCAGGAGGGAGCTGGCGCATAGCGCCTGAGGGAGTAAAAAGCTCGTCAAATTCCAATTCGTGAGGTATTAACAAGATGCAAAATAACAGAGAATTTTGGGAAGCATTGGATGAACTGGCAGCCAATTCGGAAATTGTAATTGACAGGCCAAAAGGAACCGCACATCCAAAGTATCCCAATTTTATTTACAGAGTTGACTACGGATATCTGAAAGACACATCATCCATGGACGGTGCTGGGATAGATGTATGGGTTGGAAGCGGTGAAAAAAAGATTGATGCGATAATGTGTATTGTTGATTTGATGAAAAAGGATTCGGAAATCAAAATACTGATCGGATGCACGGAAGAAGAAAAGAAAATAATATATAAAACACATAACGAAACCCGGTTTATGAAAGGTGTTTTAATACGCCGATAATTCTTTTTCAAATAATTATTCGGAAAGGAGGAGCCCGAATGTTTTCTCCGACGCCTTTCGGCACGATGCTTAAACAGCTCCGTGAAGAAAAAGGTCTGTCGCAGGGTGAGCTTGCCGAGGAACTGAACAAAACAGCTCAGTACATCAGCAACATCGAAAAAGGCAAAAACAATGCGCCGCCAAACGAGCACGATTTGCAGATTTTGATAAAAAAGCTCGGCTTAAACGGCGATGACGCCGAAAAATTCAGGATGCTCGCCTATGCCGACCGTGGCATGCTTCCGCCCGAAATGTTCAGCTATGTTTTTGAACGGCCGTCGCTTATCGGGCTTATCCGCTGTGCCATGAATAATGAAATCTCCGAAGATTATTGGAACTGTTCAATCAAAAAAATAAACAATGCCGACATAATCGGCAGAAAGGAAAATTGATATGAGCAAAACTCCCGATTATGTTGAATATGCCGCTTCCATCGTTCCGAGCGAACGGCAGATAAAATGGCAGGAGCTTGAATTTTATTCATTCATTCATTTCGGAATGAACACATTCACCAATTCCGAATGGGGCAACGGCAACGACGACCCCGAGCTTTTCAACCCTGAAAAGTTGGACTGCCGCCAATGGGCGAAGGTCTGCCAGCTTGCAGGAATGAAAGGCATGATT
>CAYXVM010000023.1:0-15495 GCA_964468465.1 uncultured Clostridium sp. | reverse complement strand
AACAATCAGGGGACGGTTCTATGATTGGTCAGATTTTCTGCACAATATAGTAACTAACCCCTGTTAATCTGCTGATTTGTCTGATAGAAATACCATTTTCTTTAAACAAACGAAGATATTCATCTCGTGTTTTTCGGTCGAGCAACTGAAAATCAGCAATCGTATCGCATTTCGAACACTTTCTGATTATTGCCTTGGCCTGCTCATCTGTTAGTCAATCACAGAACCGTCCCCTGATTGTTTTAGATTTGCTCTTGTTATTAGTTGTTCTGTGTGATATAATCATCTCGACAAATAAAAAACATGGAGGAATACTATGAAAAATTTTCCAAGAAAACTATTGTCACTGCTTATGGTTACTGTTATGCTTTTAACCATCTTACCATTTCATGCATTTGGAGCAACTGTAAGCGGAGCTGCTGTAGTAGACTACGCAATGCAATTTGAAGGTTACCCTTATGTACCCGCAGGCAAAGGCCCTGACAGCTTCGACTGTTCAGGTTTTGTTTACTATGTTTTCAAAAACTTTGGCATTTCATTTCCTGCCGGAACTGATTACTACAACACTGAGGAAAAAGCACAAGCTTACGGAACTGTGTTTTATGATATGGAACAAGCCGAAGAGGGTGACCTTGTTATATGGAGCGGACACATTGCAATATATACAGGCAACGGAAAGTGCATTAATGCTTTAAACCCAAAACATGGTGTTTGTGTTATTGATGTAGAAGCATATTATAACGGTGTATTAAATCCTCCTCATTTCTTTTTAAGACCTTCTTTTTACGAAAACGCTCAGGAAGATATTTACTATCATGTAACACATGATGAATACAATGCAACACTCACTTATGACAACGGTGTATTAACCGCAACAATGATTGACCCGGATTTGAAAGAAAAATACACAATTAACGCACCCGAAATAGAAGTCAATCATCCTGACCACTTATGGTGGATAGACTTCACTGACGGAAATAATAATTTTATGGTCACAACTGGTCATTGGAAAATGGATGAAAATGATGCTGAGCAAACTGTTTCCCTGAATGAAATGGATTCTTCCTGGGGCTTTTATACAGAAGAGGAAACTAGTCGGATCTTAGGTGAAGCTGACTTAAAAATTGATGATACAAAACTTATATGGACATTTAAACTTTTGGAGAATGCTAATTCATATTTTGACGAATTTGATGCTAAAAATATGAAAATTATGAGAGTTCATATATCCCATTATTATGATGACCTTCCAAATCCCGAACCTGAGACCGTTTTGGACAAAGTGGTCAACTTCTTTAAAACTATATGGAACTATATAAAAAAGCCCTTTGAGCTTCTTCTTGATTTGTTTACAAAAAATAATTATAAAATAATCAGCAAACAGATCTGAGAAAAATATTTCCTTTCAGGTTCGGAATAACAAAAGCACAAATTGGCCTCAACTCCGAATGTTGTGGCACAAGCGTTTAAAGATTCGATATAAATAAGGAGAGTGAAAAATGGCACTTATAAAATGCCCCGAATGCGGAAAAGAAATTTCTGATACCGCTAAAAATTGCATTCATTGCGGATATGCACTTAAAGAAGATAATAACACCGTACAACCTCAAACGGTTATTATAGCACCCGAAAAAGGTAAATCAGCAAAAAAGAGTTTGAATATTGGTGTTACAATCTTTTTGGTTTTTTCAATATTTTTTATAATATTAAATTTAATAATTAGACTAACAGAAAATAATTTCCATTCCAATTTTAATGAAAATTTAATGATGATATTTGATATTTCATTTCTTTTTACTATATTTTCTGCATTTCAATCTATTGTTATATTGCTTGTTCCTAAAATCAGAAAAAAATGGTTTTTAGCGATATATCTTATAATTAATTTATTTTTAATACCGCAGTTTTTATACATTATATTAATAGCATTAGTTTTTTCAATGTTGCTTTTTGCCAGTGCTGTTGTTTTTGTATTAGGTTATGTTTTCGTAATTAAATCAATGATTAATAAGGAATAATTTCCGACCTCACCTTGCGTGAGGTCTTTTTTGCTTTATCTGTTTTTTTATTCTAAATATCAACACAAAAACTGAGCTTAAAATATCCGCAAAATTATGCAGTCGCCGCAGTTGTGCGTAAAAAAATTAAAAAGCACACAACTCAATCAAAAGCAAACCGAAAAAGCCTTATATATCAACGGTTTTGACCCCATTTTTAAGGCACACAAAAAGCACATTTTTTTGTTTTTTTCTTTGATTTTTGCTTGCTTTTTAATTTTGATTGTGGTATAATAAACACACAGAAAACATAAGCGTGTCAACGCTTTCGAGGTTTTCAATTGATTGATTTCAATGTGTACGAAAGACACATTTATGGTTCGGGACCAAGAGGCCGTGGGTTCAAATCCCGCCACTCCGACCAAAAGATGATAATCCGAACTCTTCCTTAAGATTGGAAAGAGTTCGGATTATTTATTTTTAAGGATTCAGTTAAGCTCAATTCTATTTCAAAAAGAGCGGGAAATGTCCACGCCCTTTTTTAATCTTCATCTTCCGTTATTATACTTATTCAAAATCAGTATCCGTAATTCTGTCAATAACAAAGCTTTCTGTGTAGATATTATCAGGATCATTTTCGTCAAGAACAATCAGTCTGCCGCCTCGCTTATTGCCGTAGGTATGATATCCTGTGCTGAAAGTCTGAACAAGCTTTATTCCGTCAATCTCAATAATGAAATCATTGACATGATCATGGCCGAAAAACGCCGCTTTGACATCTCCGTGCTTTTTCCACAGTTCAAACTGTGTTCTGTCACCGTTTCCGGGAGGGCTTGGCAATTCTTTCATTTCACCGCTGATTAAATATTCTTCCTTGAGCTTATAATATTTATTTTCGCCTTTTTCATAAAGCGCATCGGGGCAGTCGGCTGTTGCTTCTTCAACAGCGTCCATCTCCTGAACAACGGGAATATGCTGAAAAAGAATTGACGGCAGGGGCTTGCCGTTGTTTTCTTTTTTGAGCTTTTCGGCTGTCTTTTCGTACCAATCAAGCTGATCTTTATGAACGCAGTTATAGCCCGGCATTCTCTCACCGTTTTCATTATAGGGATAATCGTTTGAGTCAATAAGCCAAATATTATAAGCGGGTTTTTCGGTTTTACTGCTTTTAATAAGAATATTGCAGTTACCGCAGCCATACATTTCTTCCGCATTGAGACAGCCGATGAAATTGTCATACTGCATATAGAGAAGCATCTGAAAATCTCTGAAATTCTTGATTATTTCCGAATCGTGATTGCCGAATACTATTGCAAAAGGAATATTCTTTTCTCTTATGGGCGCCGTGATTTTATCAATGGTTTTGCTGATGTAATCATATGTAAATTCTTCCCAATATCCGCTTATATTGTCTCCGCCAAAAACGACAAGATCGGGATTCGTCTTTTCAATACTTTTTTTGATGACATTCATCGCTTCGATGCTTTTATCACGGGGAATATCTCTGTTTTCATCATCGTCCATTTCGGGGTCAACCTCGTGAATGTCAGTCAGATGAAGGATTCTGAACTTTCCGTCATTTGAAAATTTAAGTTTTGGCTGTTTAATACCTGATTTCTTAAATGAAACGGGAGCTCCCGACGCTCCGGCAAAAGGAACAAGCGTTGCCATAATCAATGATTTTAAAAAACTGCTTTTCATCATTGCACCTCATTTTTTAGAATTTATTTATCGTAAGCGGTTTATGAAAAATTGGCTTCTCTTCACCTGCGTTAACCATCTCTCTTGAAAGCAGGTTTCGCATCTGTTCGATTATATCCGAATAGTTTTCATTATTAACAAGATTCGTTTTTTCGCAAGGGTCATTCTTTAAATCATAAAGAAAATCGTCATAATAATCAATTGCGCTGTGTTCCGATTCTCCGTCGCCGACGGCACGGGCTGAGTATTTCCAATCTTTTGTTCTGACCGCTCTGCCTATTTGCGATTCGCTTATCTGAATGAATACACATTCTCGCTCCGAACCCCCGTTATCCGTTAAGGGAATAACCTTTCCCGAATAATAATCGGGTATCGGAATTCCCGCAAGACTCAGCAATGTCGGCGGTAAATCAATCAGGCTGACCAGACACTCATTAGGCTCGGATTTTGAAATTGCTCCGCCGCCGAAAACAAGCGGGGTATGAACGCATGAGTCATGGCAACAGCGTTTGTATTCGGAATTCCGTGTTTTGAAGTGACAGCCGTGGTCGCTTGTATAAATAATAACCGTGTTATCGTAAAGACCTTTTTCTTTCAACGTTTTAATCAGCCTGCCGACATTATCATCGAGCGAATGAATCGCCGCAACATAATCGGGGTATTCTTCTTTGTAATCCCCGTCAAGGAAGGTCAGATCATCGGGCAGGGGATAGTCACTGAATCTTTCAACCGTATCTTTCGGACCTTCAAAATGCCTGTGATCGTTCTGATGATGTGGCTCAAGCTGAGAAACAAACATGAAAAAAGGCTTATCTTCGGTTCTGCCGTTAACATATTCAATTGCAAAATCATTAATGCAGTCGGCTCTGTATCCGTAGAAATCTATCTTATTTTCGTTTTCGTCGAAAATATATCCATCGTATCCGTGAGAGGTGAATTCCAGAACATCAGCGGCACGCCAATATTTATAACCGCCCTGTTTTTCTTTGGGTACTGCAGTTGTTTCGCAATGAAAGCCTTCGCCCGGATAACGGTCTGATGCAAGATGCCATTTGCCGATATAAGCGGTATCATAACCGTTTTCGTTAAAATAATCAGCCAATGTCTTTGTGTTCTCGGGCAGAGGTATACCGTTCCAATAGCAACGGTTTTCGGTTGCATATTTACCCGTCTGCAAGCATGAACGGGCAGGGCCGCAAACGGGCTGACAAGTAAAAGAATTCTCAAATATGATTCCGTCTTCGCCCAATGCCCACACATTCGGCATAAGTATATCATTGAGCGTATCCCATCGCTGTTGGTCGGAGAAATAAAAAATAATGTTAGGCTTCATGACGCACTCCTTGATTATCGTTTGAATTTAATATATCACAAGAGAGATGTCTTATCAATAAGCTGTTTAAAAATTTTTCAACCGGATATATATTAAATTGATGATATGTGATATAATGATTCAAAACAAAGAAAGGGTTGAATAAAATGATAACATTTTTCAGAAGAATTGTTGCTTTTTTCACGACACTTGCAACTGTTATTTCAAGCTTTTTGGGGCTTGGATTAAATTTCAGAGAAAAAGTTGAGAATTTCAGAGTTTCGGCTTATATCAGAGCTCCGTTTATTCAGAGCGAAGACAATATTTATGCCGAAGATTTCGATATCGTCACCGATGTTATTCTTTTTGAATGCGCCTCATTTAACAGCGACGGTGAAATAATTATTGAAAAGGAAATGCTTGAAACTGCTCTTGGCAACATAAGGAAAGCAATCGGAAACAGAGATGTTGATATCACTCTGAATCTTCTCGGTCCGAGCGGAGAAACGGATTCCGATGACTGGAACGAACAAATGGAAGCGCAGAGCGATGAACACAACAAGGCTTTTACAAGCGGAGTATTGGAAGAAAACATAAAATCGGTTCTTGAGCAGTACGACTTCAGCGGAGTTCATTTTGACTATGAATATCCGATTTCCCGCAAAGCGTGGTATTATTATAATAACTTTCTTGTTTCCCTTGATAAAAAACTCGGTGATTACACTATCGGCGTTGCAGGCAATGACTGGAATATCAAGTTTACAACAGCGGCAATAAATGCCATTGATACATTTGAACTTATGGCATATGACTTTAATGACAGCGAGGGCAGACATTCAACATATGATGATACTGTTAAGGCTGCAAATAATGTAGGTCTTCACGGAATACCTCTTGAAAAAGTTAATATCGGGCTTCCGTTTTATTCAAGACCGACCGATATGTCTTTATATTGGTACGGCTATAACGGATGTTACGGAAAAATTGACGAAAACGGCTGGTATCATTGCGATAATTCAGATAAAGATTTTTGGTTCAATACCCCTGATGTTATTTACCGGAAAACCGAATTTGCCATTAACAACAGCTACGGCGGAGTTATGATTTGGCATTATAACTGTGATCTTCCGTCATCCGATGACGGTTCACTTCTCAGAGCAATAGGAAATGCCGTTTCAGACAATTATTGATTAAAAAATCGTTCCTGATGCAACAGTCAGGGACGATTTTGCAATAAAATATGTTATAAATGTCATTCTATTGATTTTCCGATTAAAAATGTGTTATAATTTATCTGGGATTAAAAATATACGGAGGAAAAAACGATGTGCACAGCCGCTTGTTATAAAACAAATGATTTTTATTTCGGCAGAACGCTTGACTATGAATTTTCTTACGGCGATGAAGTTACGGTCACACCGAGAAATTATTCTTTAAAATTCAGACATTCGGAAAATCTTGAATCTCACTATGCTATTATAGGTATGGCTTTTGTTGCCGACGATTATCCACTTTATTATGACGCTTTTAACGAAAAAGGTCTTTGCATGGCGGGACTTAATTTTGTCGGAAACGCCGTTTACGGCAAACCCGTTGACGGTAAGATTAATATTGCTCAGTTTGAGTTTATTCCTTGGATTCTCGGTCAATGCGCATCGGTTGCCGAGGCTAAAACGCTGATTGAAAAGATGAATATTACCGACACTCAGTACAGCGATAAGCTCCCGACTGCTCAGCTGCATTGGATAATCGCAGACAAAAACGGCGCAATAACGGTTGAATCGGTTAAAGACGGCTTGAAAATTTATGATAACCCCGTTGGCGTGCTGACCAATAATCCGCCCTTTGACGAGCAGATGTTTATGCTGAATAATTATATGCATCTTTCGCCCAAATCGCCGAAAAATCAGTTTTCGGATAAGCTTGATTTGAAAACCTACAGCCGCGGCATGGGTGCGCTCGGGCTTCCCGGAGATCTTTCGTCTCAGTCACGCTTTGTCAGGGTTGCTTTCACGAAAATGAATTCACTTTCCGGTTCGTCTGAGAGCGAGAGCGTCAGCCAATTCTTCCATATTCTCGGTTCTGTTGAACAGCAAAGGGGCTGCTGTGAGGTAGGCGAGGGTGAGTATGAGATAACAATTTACACTTCATGCTGCAATGCGGATAAAGGTATTTATTATTACAACACCTATGATAATCATCAGATTACCGCTGTAAATATGTATAACGAAAACCTTGACGGCTCTGATTTAGTCAGATTCCCGCTTATTACAGGTGAACAAATCAGAATGCAGAATTGAATCTATAACCGACAGGTGGATTAATCATGGAAAATAAAAGAATGACTCTGAATGAATTCGGCAAAGCTCTTGAAGATGTGCTGGATTTTGATTTCAGTGTCAGCGAAAAAAGAATTGAAAGCCTTGATGATTTTAACAATGAGCTTATGTCTCCCTTTAAAACGGATGATAAAATGATTTTTTACCGTGGCGAAAGAATCAACGATATTTCACGCCCTCTTGTTCCTACCATTCTGAGAAACAGAAAGGATCTTTTCAAAAGCGGAGAGAGATTTATAAATATCACCTCGGATTTTCTGATTGATTATTATAAAAACAACGGAAACTGTTTCGGCTTTTATAATTCAACCTTCGGCAAGGCGGCAAAATACAGGCTTTATGAATTCTGTGCTTTTTCTCAGCATTATTATAATTCATCTCCGATGATAGATTTTTCAAAATCTCTTTATGTTGCAATGTCATTTGCCCTTAAAGGCAGATCGGCTTTTGATGACGATTGCGTTATTTATACCGTAGAAATTAACGATAAGGAAAGCTACACCACCGACCTTGTAACTGCCGAGTGCTGGCTTAATGATTTGAAAATCACGGTTTATAACACTCTCGATGAACGAATGAAGCCGAGAATCATTACTCCCGAAAGCTTCAAGGAAATGAAGGAATCAGCCGAAGCAAGATCAAAAGCGGCGTCTCCCAAGGCAAAGCTTATTGACATTCCGACCAATGATTTAATGAAATTTCAAAAAGGCGTTTTTCTTCTGCTGACCGATTACAGCCTTGTTTACAGATCTTACCTTACAAAGAATATCCGCAATGATTTCAAAGTCACAAAATACATAATCAACAAGGAAATCTGCCCCGAGCTTGTTGCGACGGTATCCCGTGATGCGCCGTGGTATGAATATGACAGCCTGCTTGATATCAAAAAAGGAATAAAAAAGGTTCGGGATCTCGGATATGAGGGAGTATAAAGAAAGAATTTTCTTGGCTTTTCAGCAAATCAAAATATAATATAAATGAAAGGTGTTTCGTTTTATGCCGAAGGCACGATGCTGCCGGAAGTTCTTTGCGGAATGCCTTTCTTTTTTGTCAATTAATCATCATTTGCATATTATGTAACAGGGGATATCCCCAAAAACCGAAAGGAATGATAGCAAATGACCGATTATGTCGGATACAGATATCCGCAGCGGCAGATGCAAAGGCGGGAAAAAAGTCCCTGCCTTATCACTCCTCTGCCGTCAAACTATGCTGTTGCAATGCTCTATGTTCCTATGCAGACCGACACAACCATGTTTGACGAAATGAAGGCTTTTGAATGCGGAACTCTGTTTCCGGTTCTTAATAAGCCGTTTGCAGGGAAGCGCTGCCGATGACTAAAAGAGAAATGATGCTGAGAAATCTCGGCGCAGCGCAGTTTGCGCTTTGGGAAATGCACCTCTATCTTGACACTCATCCGTGGGATTTGCATATGGTTGAAATGCACGGCAAAGCAACCGAAAGATATAAGGCTCTCAGATGCGAATTTGAGGAGAAATTTTATCCCTTAACCGCCGCATCGGCGCAAGGCGTTGAATGGCTTAAAGGTCCGTGGCCTTGGGAAATTGAGGAGTGTGCCTGCTGATGTTTGTTTATGAGAAAAAACTTCAATACCCTGTTAAAATCAAAAATCCGAATCCGAAATATGCTCAAATCATAATCACCCAATACGGCGGTCCTGATGGCGAGCTTGGAGCTTCGCTTCGTTATCTGAGCCAGAGATTCGCCATGCCTTATGATGAGCTTAAAGGCTTGCTGACCGACATCGGAACCGAGGAACTCGGGCATCTCGAAATGATCGGAGCAATCGTTTATCAGCTCACAAGAAATCTTAGCGAAGAAGAAATCAAGAAAGCGGGATTTGACGCATATTTTGTTGACCATACAACGGGGGTTTATCCCTCGTCTGCCGCCGGAGTACCGTTCACGGCTTCATATCTTCAAAGCAAGGGCGATGTCATAACCGACATGACCGAAAACCTTGCGGCGGAGCAGAAGGCAAGAACAACCTACGACAACATTCTCAGACTCGTTGACGATCCCGATGTCAGAGATGCAATTAAATTCCTCAGAGCAAGAGAAATCGTTCATTTTCAGCGTTTCGGCGAAGGTCTCCGCCTTGCCACGGATAAACTGAATGAAAAGAATTTCTACGCATTCAATCCCGCATTCGACAAAAACTGTCTGTAGTATTTACACATCGTTAATTAATAAACCATAAATTTAATCCTCTTTGAGATTTATCTTGATTTTTTTAAGACTTCTCAAAGAGGTTTTTATCTTTATGCAATCTTAATATCTTTCTCAATTTATTTATGCGGGTTTAATACCAATTAAGATAAAATAAAGAATGAAAAAATGAGATTAAGATTGAGCAGGTAACTGTTATGATTGAACGGCAATACAAAAAGCACCGTCATATAACATCGTTTCAGATTATTATTCTGGGTTTTATTTCAATGATTCTTTTGGGATGTATTCTTTTAATGCTTCCCTTTGCAACAAAGGACGGAAAAGGCGCTGATTTTTCAGACGCTTTGTTCACCGCAACCTCTGCGGTTTGCGTAACGGGGCTGATAACGCAAGACACGGCAACCTATTGGTCATTATTCGGGCAAAGCGTTATTCTGATAATGATTCAAATCGGTGGCATGGGCATTGTTACAGTTGCCGTTTCAGTTGCGGCTGTATCGGGGCGCAAAATCGGGCTGATGCAAAGAAGCACAATGCAGGAAGCCGTATCGGCTCCTCATGTCGGCGGTATCGTTCGGTTAACAAAATTTATATTAAAAACTACCGTTTGCATTGAGCTTGCGGGATCAATCCTTCTCTTCCCCTCATTTTACAGGGATTTCGGAATATCAAAGGGATTATTTTATTCGGTGTTTCATTCGGTTTCCGCTTTCTGCAACGCAGGTTTCGACTTAATCGGTATTAAAGAGCCATTTTCTTCTTTAACCTCTTATTCATCGAATTATTTAGTTAACATAACTGTTATTTCTTTAATTATCATCGGCGGAATAGGTTTTTTGACATGGGAGGATATAAAAAACAATAAGCTCCGTTTTCGCAAATACCGTTTACAAAGCAAAGTAATTCTCTCGGTAACGGGAATGCTGATTATTATACCGTTTATTTACTTTTTCTATTTTGAATATTCGGAGCTTTCGATTTCCGAAAGAATATTAAGCTCTCTTTTTCAATCGGTTACTCCGAGAACGGCGGGATTTAACACTACCGACCTGTCTTTATTCAGCGAATCAGGTCAGGTGCTTATAATCGCATTAATGCTGATTGGCGGTTCTCCCGGCTCAACGGCAGGCGGCATGAAAACAACAACAATTGCCGTTCTGATATCCTCGGCATTTTCTGTATTCAAAAGGAATGAACACGCCCATTTATTTAAAAGGCGCATTCCCGACGAAGCCGTCAGAAATGCCGCAACAGTATTTTTAATGTATATCATTATGTTTATCGGCTGCGGAACAATAATCAGCCGCATTGAAAACATCCCTCTTCTTCCGTGTTTGTTTGAAACCGCATCGGCTATCGGAACCGTCGGTCTGTCGCTCGGCATCACGCCTCAGCTCGGAATAATATCTCAGCTTCTTTTGATTATTCTTATGTTTTTCGGCAGGGTCGGCGGCCTGACCTTGATATTTGCGGCAACAACAGGCAACGGAAAGAAAGGTTCAATATATCCTCAGGAAAAGATTACTGTCGGATAAAGGAGAAGAAAGAGATGAAATCAGTCTTATTAATCGGTTTGGGCAGATTTGGCAGACACATTGCAATGAAGCTTGATGAAATGCGTCATCAGGTTATGGCAGTTGATAAAAACGAAGAAAGAGTTAATGCCGTTTTGCCTTTCGTTACAAATGCACAGATAGGGGATTCAACAAACGAAGAATTTATGGAGTCGCTCGGGGTCAACAATTTTGATGTTTGCATTGTGGCAATAGGCAACGATTTTCAAAGCTCGCTTGAAACAACCTCACTTCTTAAAGAGCTCGGAGCAAAAACGGTTGTTTCCCGTGCGGCAAGAGATGTTCATGCAAAATTCCTTGTCAGAAACGGAGCCGATGAAATAGTCTACCCCGAAAAACAGCTTGCTGCATGGACTGCAATCCGCTACACAGCCGACCATATTCTTGATTATATTGAGCTTGACAGCACTCATGCAATTTTTGAAATCGCCGTTCCGAGAAAATGGGTCGGAAAATCCGTTATGGAAGCTGACCCGAGAAAAAAGCACGGAATCAATATTATGGCTATTAAAAGAAACGGAAAAATGGATTTGAATTTCACGCCTCAAACCGTATTTACGCCCGAAGATACAATTTTTGTGCTGGGTAATACCAAGGATATTCAAAAAGGTTTTCACATATAAAATCCGAAAGAAGACGGTATTATGAAAGAGATTTTTTTAATATGTTCTGTTGCCGCTGTTTTTGCGCTCGGATACATAGTTATGAAAAAACTTGATTTATTTTTAAATGAAATCGACTGTCAGGCTGATGCCGAGGAACAGTCAAAAACTCTTTCTGTCGCTTTTGACAATCCGATGATTATTGAAGCTTTGACTCCAAGAATTGAAAAATTTTCAAAAGCTAATCCAAAATGCAGAATAAATACTTTTTTCGGAACGGCGAAAGAAATTCAGGATAATCTGAACGGCAAAAAGGTTGATATCGGTTTAATAAATGAAAATTTTAAAATTAATGAAAATGAATATAACAATATTCTGATTTATCCCGAAATAACGGGCTGTCCGAGCTGTAATTCGGATTTAACAGTTAAACCGCTGAATGACAGTAATATTAAAATAAATGTTGTGTGGAATAAAGAATCAGGCAATACCTTTGCTGAAAGCTTTGCAAAATTTTTTATAAATCAATAATAAAAATTGATTTCGTTCGGTAGTATTTAGATTTAAAAAGTGGTATAATGGTTGGCAAGGAGGAATTGTTATGACTCAGTATTGCGAGAATCATAAAAACAAAAGCCTTTCATCCATTACAAAACCCGAGAAAAACAGCTCTTTTCTGATTATAATGTCAACAGATGAATTCAGAGAGTCTAAAGAGAATTACTCAAATAACAAAGAAATTCTGCACAGCTTAGGCTCAATCCGATATTGCAAAGCAGAGATTTTAAGTGATTGCATTATCGGTACGCTAAGGATTCCTCAAAAAAGACCCGTCCGTGAGGCTCAGTTTTCATTTTGTTTCTATTTAACCGAAAAATCCTTGCTTCTGATTGAGGATGAAAATAAATTAAAGCCCTGGATAGATAAGCGTTCTGAAATGTTTTACGGTTCGGGTTCTCCCGATAAACTCCTTCTCAGAGTTTTAGAGCAGATGATTGAGGACGATGTATTGTATCTGTCTCATATTGAATCCGAAACCGAGAAAATGGAAGAGAAAATAAATGACGGGGTATTCAAAGACTGTTTCGTTTCCATAACAAAGCACAGGCAAAAGCTTTCGGAGCTTAACGCATACTATGAACAGCTAACGGACATAGGTGAATTGTTTCAGTCTCAGGTCTGCCTTTCATTAATGCATGAGCCGCAGGAATGGGACCGTTTTTCCCGCCGTGTCGGGCGTCTGCAAAGCCATGTTCAGCTTCTTCGTGAAAATATGATTCAGCTCAGGGAGCTTTATGAATCAAAGCAGGAATCCAATCAGAACAAAATAATGGGTATACTGACAATTGTTACAACATTTTTCCTGCCTCTTACGCTGATAACGGGGTGGTACGGAATGAACTTTGTTAATATGCCTGAGCTTAAATGGCGATTCGGTTATCCCGTCATAATATTAGTTTCTGTCTGCATAGCAATCGGAGAATTTATATTTTTTAAAAAGAAAAAGTTTTTCTGAAATCAGGTAAATTCATAAAACGGAGGTGTTTTTATGGATGATGCAGGACACAGCCCCGAGGTTATTTTTAAAGAAGCAGAAGAAGAAAGAAGCGTTTCAAGAGGGCGTTTAAAAATATTTTTCGGTTATGCCTCAGGCGTCGGAAAAACCTATTCAATGCTCAAAGCCGCTCATTCGGCAAAGCATCGGGGCATCGATGTTGTTGCAGGATTCATAGAACCTCATGCCCGTCCCAAGACCGCCGCTTTGCTTAACGGCTTGGAATGTCTGCCCAATTTCGTAACAGAATATAACGGAACAACTGTTTCGGAGTTCAATATTGATGCCGCTCTTGCAAGAAAACCCGAATTAATACTTGTTGACGAGCTTGCGCACACCAATGCGCCCGTTTGCCGCCATGCAAAGCGTTTTCAGGATATTGAAGAGCTGTTGAATGCGGGAATAGATGTTTATACAACGGTAAATGTTCAGCATATTGAAAGCCTGAACGATACCGTTGCTTCAATAACCGGAATCATGGTTCATGAAAGAATACCCGACTCCGTATTTGACAACGCAAATCAGGTTGAGCTTGTTGATATTGAACCTCAGGAACTGATTGAACGCATTCAAGCAGGTAATGTTTACAGCCCTGCTCAGGCTGAGCGTGAAACCGATAGCTTTTTTACCGTTGAAAATCTGACTGCACTCAGAGAAATTGCGCTCCGCCGATGTGCAGACCGTGTTAATTTGCTGACCGAGACTGTCAGAATCAAAAACCGCAGTGATTATCATACAGATGAACATATCCTTGTTTGTCTTTCATCCTCACCCTCAAATGCAAAAATAATCAGAACTGCCGCACGAATGGCAAACGCATTTCGTGGCGCATTCACGGCATTGTTTGTTGAAACTCCTGACTTTCAGGTCATGCCCGAAGAAGATGTAAAGCGCCTGAGAAGCAATATGAGGCTCGCAGAACAGCTCGGAGCAAAAATTGAAACGGTTTACGGCGAAGATGTTCCGTTTCAGATTGCCGAATTTGCAAGACTTTCGGGCGTTTCAAAAATCGTTATAGGCAGAAGCGCCGCAACCAGAAAAAGCATTTTCAGCAAGACATCTCTGACCGAAAAGCTTATTGCGAACACTCCTAATTTAGATGTTCACATCATTCCCGATACGGAAAGCAGCGGTGTAATATACCGCCCCAAAAAAGTAAAAGAAAAAGCCGATATTGTATTTTCAATCTCAGATTTATTGAAAAGCGTCGGCATATTGATTGCGGCAAGCTGCGTCGGATTTCTTTTTCGTTACTTAGGTTTTGCCGAAGCAAATATTATAACGGTTTATGTTCTCGGAGTTCTGATAACATCCGTTGCAACAAAGCATCGAATTTACAGCCTTATATCTTCGATTGTCAGCGTTTTGATATTTAACTTTCTTTTCACCGAGCCTCAATTCACTTTTAAGGCATACGACCAAGGTTATCCCGTCACATTTATAATTATGTTTTTGGCAGCTTTGCTGACAAGCACGCTTGCGGTTAAGCTGAAAAATCACGCAAAAAAGACGGCTCAGGCCGCATACAGAACCAAGATTCTCTTTGATACAAATCAGCTTTTACAGCAGGCAAACGGCAAGAATGAAATAGTTTCCGCAACTGCAAACCAGCTTATTAAGCTTCTCGGAAAGGATATAGTTGTTTATCTGTCTGAAAATGAAAAGCTCGGAGAGCCTCACATATTTACAGTTTCCGAAAATAAAACAGATGATGAAATAACAAGCAATAACGAAAAGACAGTTGCAGAGTGGGTTCAGAAAAACAATAAACACGCCGGAGCAACAACCGATACTTTATCAAGCTCAAAATGTCTTTATCTTGCAATAAGAGTTAACAGCCGTGTCTACGGAGTAGTCGGAATATATATCGGAGAACAGCCGCTTGATTCATTTGAAAAAAGCATTCTTTTGTCAATTCTCGGCGAATGTGCTTTAGCTTTGGAGAATGAAAAGAACGCAAGAGAGAAAGAAGAAGCGGCAATCCTTGCAAAAAACGAACAGCTTCGTGCGAATCTTCTCAGAGCGATTTCGCATGATTTACGAACTCCGCTGACTTCAATTTCGGGCAACGCAAGCAACCTTTTATCAAATGGAAATTCATTTGACGAAGAAACCAAAAAACAGCTTTATACAGATATATATGACGACTCAATGTGGCTGATTAATCTGGTTGAAAACCTTCTTTCCGTAACGAGAATTGAAGAAGGCAGACTAAATCTTCA
>CAYXVM010000022.1:12619-15783 GCA_964468465.1 uncultured Clostridium sp. | reverse complement strand
GATGCCCACATCGTCCCAAATGCGTTATTTTTTATTCGCCCGTGGCGAATCGGTTGTCGGGGACGCCGAACCCTACGGATTTATTGTGAATTTGTGCGTTTTCAAGCGGCGACCGTAGGGGACGGGTCACCCGTCCCAAATAAAAACGGAACCGTTGTTTTTTTATTTTTCTCGGAACTCTGAGGACAGCGTTCCCTACGAGAAAATTCGTTGATGATGTTCAGGAACGGAGTGAAATTGCATTGCAAACTTTTATGACGAAGTATTGGTGAAAATACGCCCTTCAAAGCCTTGTGGAGTTTGGATATCTTCACGCATGGCACGTATACATTTCGTGAGGATATGTATAGAAGTGTGCCTTTCAAGTTTGGATAGAAAAACCCCGCACAGCCTGAGCCGTGCGGGGAGATTGTTAATCAGAATATGCTTTTGAATGCTTCGGGGATTGTCTTGGTCAAGCCGAAAATCTTCTTGAAGAAAGCAACAATCTTATCAAAGAAGCCCGCTTTTGCAGTCATTTCCTGCGTGTCGGTGCTGATTGCGTTTCCGTCCTTGTCATAGACCGTTGCGGTGAATACCGTTTTACCGCTCGATTTGGGCGAAACCGTGCAGGTTGTGCCGTCAGCAGAAACGCTCATGCCGAAGTTGCCGTTGCTTGCTGTCCATTCAACATAACCGCCATCGGGAATCTTCGATGAATCAACATGAAGAACAATCGAATCGCCGTAGGTGATTGAAGAAGTTGAGGGATTCTTTACAACCTCATCATCAGCAACCGGTTCTTCCGTTACATTTGAGTCAGTAACATAATTAAAGTGAATGTTTGCATTGATGAGGGGAGCATTAAAGCTACTTATTGATATTGTGCTCCAATCTGTTTCCGAGCCTGTATAATAGACATCTGTGAGACCGGTGCATTCGTAAAACGCAAATGAGCCTATCTTCATTACGCTGTCCGGAATTATTATACTTGTCAGTCCGGTGCATCTATAAAATGCATTCTTTACAATGCTTGTTACACTGTCGGGAATTGTGTATGCAGTTCTTGTATTTCCGATAGGGTATTGAATAAGCTCGGTTTTATTCTTGTTAAACAATACTCCGTATTCATCATTTGAATAATATTGATTGTTTTTATCTACCGTTATGCTTTTGAGACTTCTGCAATATCCAAACGCACTATCGCCAATGCTCGCCACGCTCTCGGGAATTGTTACGCTTGTAAGAACGGTGCAACCATTAAACGCTTCATTGCCGATACTTGTTACACCGTCAGAAATTGTAACGTTTGCAAGTCCGAAGCAATTATAAAACGCTTTATCGTCTATACTGATTACGCTATTGGGGATTGTAACTTTTGTCAGCCCGGTACATCCACTGAACGCAAAACTGCCTATGGTTAATACACTGTTCGGAATTGTTATATTTGTAAGACCTCTGCACCCCCAAAACGCACTATCGCCAATGCTCGTTACACGGTTACCAATTGAAACACTTGTAAGATTGTAGCAAGACTTAAACGCATAATTACCAATGCTCACTACGCTGTCAGGAATTGTAACACTTGTGAGGTTGGAGCAATCATAGAACGCGGAATCTGCCAGAACTCTTGTTCCTGCTTTTATTACATAACTACCTGAAACTGCATTTTGGGCTTTTATCAAATATTTTCCGATATACAGGACATTTCTTTCCCAATTGGATGAATCGTTATATATACCGGTATCATTGAAAGCGTATTGACCTATACTCGTTACGCTGTCAGGGATTGTTACGCTTGTGAGCTTGTTGCAACCGGAGAATGCACAGCTGCCAATGCTCGTTACGCTGTCGGGAATTTTGAAATCAGTCAGCCCGGCACCGATTGGGCATCTTATAAGTTCTGTTCGGTCTGAATTATAAAGCATGCCCAAATCGTCATTCGTATAATAAGTGTTATTCTCATCAACCGTAAAACCTGTAATATTTTTGCAACCGTTAAAAGCAAAATATGATATATATTTTACAGGATAACCCCCAAGCGTCGCCGGAATGGTTATTTTTCCGCTTGCACTCGCATCACAATACATAAGTTCTGAGCTGGGAGAGTAGCTTCCGTCTTCATTAAGTATACCATAACGATACACTGAGTAGCTAAACAAGCCTTCTTGATATAAATCCTCGTCTCCGCCCGCAAAAGAAAGCGGTGCGACAACCAACACCATTGTCAGCGCAAGAATTAACGCCAACGATTTTTTAAAGATACTTTTCATATTCTTCCTCCATGCTTTTTTATTGTGAATTTAGTTCACATAAATAATAGATACGTGTATTTTCATTTCGGTTCATCATTCTTGAAAAATTTGTTGAAAATGACAATAATTTTTTTCAAAAACAATCGGGTCGGGCGAAATTCATTTTTCTCTGATTTGTACCGTTCAGCACGCAGCGGTTCAATCATATTGAGTGCAAAGACTTGCACGCTTCGGATATGTCATAATATCCACGGCGTGCAAGTCTATGGTTTGTTATGGTATGATGTAATATACTACTCCCTGCAACAGCTCCTTTTTGGTTTGTTTATCGTCAGAATATTTTTGAGAGCAGTGAGAAAATGCCGTTGAACGCCCATGTAAAGCAATCATAGATTAAGTAGAAAAAGCGTGCAGAGAAATACATTTCGGGAGTTTTGATAATCTCAATGAGTTTTTCTGCCTGTGCTTTGTATTCATTGAGCTTTGCTTTTTCTGCTTCACCCATATTCCCGTCTGCGAGAAGCTCATCTGCCTTTGCTTTGAGAGCCTCGATATCATCTTTGCTGAAGATTGTTACTCTGTTTTCGTCGAACTGCTCAAGTTCAATGCCGATAGCATCGACCCGTGAACCTGCGGCATCGATTTCAGCAATCAGAGCTTCAAGAGCTTCGGCGTTTCCGTTAAGCTGTTCTCTTTCGGCATCGGTAATGCCGTTTCCGTCCGTGAGTGCCTTTATATCGGCAATAAGCTTTTCAACATCGGCTCTGTCTTCACTTGTTACGGTATCGGCATCATAGGCATTTGTTTCGCTGTTAATGCGATTGATTTCTTCGGTTGTTGCATCGATTTCAGCAATCAGAGCCTCAAGAGCCTCAGCGTTTCCGTTAAGCTGTTCTCTTTCGGCATCGGTAATGCCGTTTCCGTCCGTGA